>JALYWZ010000996.1 GCA_030852505.1 Myxococcota bacterium
GCGCTCGCCGCGCACGCCGAGCTCGCCCAGGCGGAGCTCGCGCGGCTGGCACCCGAGTTTACCTCCGCGGCGCTCGAGGTGGCCGCTGCCGACGTCGAACGCGAGGCCGAGCGCGTCGAGAGCAGCGATGCCGAAGCGAGCCGCATCGCGGAAGAGCTCGGCTCGCTGCGTGAGCGCAAACGTCAGGCCGAATCCACGTTGTCGGAGCGTACCCGCGCGCGCGAGGTCGAGGAATCCGCGATCGAGCCGCTCGAGCGACGACGCCGACAGCTGCTCTCGGAAGTCGAGGGCGCGGGCTTGCTCAGAAACCTCGACCCGAGCTTCTTGACCCGCCGTGGCGAGGCGAGCGGGCGCGAGCTGCGCTCCGAGGCCCAGAGCCGCGGCGAGGTGCTCTGCGATCGTCTGCTGCGTGCGCGCGGCGGCCAATCGCTCGGCAACGAGCTCAGCCAGCGCTTCTCCGCGGCGGGCGATCTGGCGCCGATCCACCTCTCGGCCTGGAAGGACGTGCGCGAGTGGCTGGCCCGGCGCTTGCCGTCGCAGATCGCCGAGGTGCCCGATCCCCTGGAGGCCCTCGAGCGCCTGCGCGATCACCTCGCGCTGCTCGACGAGCGCTTGCTCCGCCAGGAGCTCGATCTCCGCGGCGCTTCGGAGGACGTGGCGCGCGGTATCGAGGTCAAGCTGCGCCGGGCCGCCGCCCAGGTGCGGCGGCTCAATCAACACCTCGACGGCATTTCGTTCGGCAGCGTCGCGGCGATCCGCGTGCAGCTACGGCGCATCGAGCGCATGGATCAGATCCTGAAGGCGATCCGCGAAGGGGCCGCGCAGGAGCTGTTGTTCCAGGCCGCGCTACCCGTCGAAGAGGCGCTCGACGAGATCTTCCGTCGCTACGGCGGCGGCAAGAGCGGTGGGCAGCGCCTGCTCGACTACCGCGAGTACCTGGAGCTCGAGGTCGAGGTCGAGCGACGCGCCAAGTCCGGGTTCGAGCGCGTGAGCCCGACGCGGCTATCCACGGGCGAGGCGATTGGCGTCGGCGCGGCGCTGATGATGGTCGTGCTCACGGAGTGGGAGAGGGACGCCAACCTGTTCCGCAATCGCCGCACCAGCGGGACGCTGCGCTTTCTGTTCCTCGACGAGGCGAACCGCCTATCTCAGGACAACCTGGGCGTGTTGTTCGACCTGTGCAAGCAGCTCGAGCTCCAGCTGTTGATCGCTGCACCCGAGGTGGCGCGGAACGGCGGGAACACCACGTATCGCCTGGTCCGGCAGGTGAATGCCGACGGAACCGAAGAAGTGATCGTCACCGGGCGGCGGGCCACGCGGGGCGAGCCGGAGTCGTCGGTCGAGCCAGCGCCGTTACCGGCGTGACGGACGCGGCGTCGCTCCGCTAACCCCTGCCCGTTAAACCTGCAGATCTTCCGGTCGTTTGCATGGACACGGGCGCCTTTCCGTCTAATGGCAACGGGTGCTTGCACTTCTGGACACATGCCGGTAACCCTCCCGCGAAATCCACTACTTAGCCTTCACCCACATGACTTATAGACTCAGCACGCTGCTCTGCCTGCTCACACTGTGCGTGGCCGGTCCGGCCGCGGCGGACCCTCCGGAACCCGCCCTTCAGGGGTGCTGGAACGTCGCCATCGACACGCCGATCCTGGTGCCGACGATCCGGGCCCGCCTGAAGCTCGCGCTGAACGACACCGCGCTGTCCGGCAGCATCAGCCGCGACGGAAAGCAGACACCGCTGCGCAAGACCGCCGTGAACGGCAAGCGCGTGCGCTTCGCGATCAGCAGCTCGCGCGGCGAAGCGCGCTTCACCGGCGCGCTGGAGGGAAGGCGACTGCGCGGAAGCGTCAGCAGCCCGCGCGGTACCTTCTCTTGGGCGGCGACGCGCTGCTGAAGCCTTGTCGCTCGTCCGGCTGACTCGAGAGAAATGAGAGATTCTCTCGATCCTGCTCTGCGCCTCTAGAGCGCAGGTCCGGGACTCGTTACGTCTCGTTCGAGGCGCTTGGGTTGGAATCTTGCGTCGAAAGTGTCGGGGTGACGAGCGCAGTGGAAATCTCTAGCGCGGGTTCAGGAAATCTCGGGATTCGCGGCCAGAAATCGCGCGCTTCGTGATCAATCGGAGCCCTCTCGGGAGTTTGTGTGCGCCTGAGTTTACCCGCTCAGCCGAAGCGCAGCGAGAGGCCCAATGAGTAACCGTTCAGACAGCGAATCGAAAAAGAACCCGCAAGACGAGTCTCTCGGCTCGGACACTCGCAGGAAGCTCCTGGCGTTGGGCGCGGCTGGGGCGGCTACCGGTCTTCTCGCAGCGTGCAGCTCCGAAGACACGACCGGCAACCCGCCGGCCACTCCGGGTACGACGGGCGGCTCCGGCG
>JALYWZ010000997.1 GCA_030852505.1 Myxococcota bacterium
GCCGAGAGCCCCATCGCCGCGCGCACGCTGGCGCTCGAGCAGGGGACGGACGCCGCGGTGGCGCGCGCGTTCGAGGCCGCGACCGGCAGTTGGCGACAGCTGCTCGGAACCGTGCAGGTGCGCACGCCGGACCCGGCGCTCGACGTGATGATGAACCGCTGGCTGCTCTACCAGGTGGCGAGCTGTCGCTTCTGGGGTCGCTCCGCGTTCTATCAATCGAGCGGCGCTTACGGGTTCCGCGACCAGCTGCAGGACGTGCTTGCGCTCTTGCACGCCCGGCCGGAGCTCGCGCGCGAGCATTTGCTGCGCGCGGCGCGCCGGCAGTTCGAGCAGGGCGACGTCCAGCACTGGTGGCATCCCGAGGGTGGCGAAGGCGTGCGCACGCAGTGCTCCGATGATCTCTTGTGGCTGCCCTACGCCGCGGCCGAGTACGCCCGAGTCACCGGGGATCGAGCGATCTGGGACGAAGAGCTGCCGTTTTTGAGCGAGCGCGAGCTCGCCGTCGGGGAAGACGACCTGTTCAGCTCCCCGCGCTCGGGCGCCTCGGCGTCGCTCTACGAGCACTGCGAGCGAGCGGTCGTGCGCGGCACGACACAGGGACCCCACGGCTTGCCGCTGATGGGCGCCGGCGACTGGAACGACGGCATGAACCGCGTCGGGCACGCCGGGAGAGGCGAGAGCGTGTGGATGGCCTGGTTCTTGGCCAAGGTCCTGTCGGACTTCGCCGAGATCGCCGCCGAGCGCGGCAACGCCGAGCGCGCGAGCTGGTGTCGGAACGAGATCCGGCGCCTCGCCGCCGCCGTCGACGAGCACGCTTGGGACGGCAGCTGGTATCGCCGCGCCTACTTCGACGACGGCGCGCCGCTCGGGACGCACTCGGACAGCGAGTGCCGGATCGACGCGCTCGCGCAATCCTGGGCGGTGATTTCCGGCATCGCCCGGCCGGAGCGCGCGGCGCTCGCCGTCGCGAAATCAGAGGAGCTCCTGATCCGCGAAGGGCCGCGCACGATGCTCCTGCTCTGGCCTCCGTTCGAGCATCACGCTCACGATCCGGGGTACATCCAGGCCTATCCGCCCGGGATCCGCGAGAACGGCGGTCAGTACACGCACGGCGTGCTGTGGACGCTTCAGGCTCTGTGCGCGCTCGGCGAGGGCGACCGCGCCGGGCGTCTGCTGACGCTCCTGAATCCAATCCAGCACGCGCGTACTCGCGAATCGGCCGAGCGCTACCGCGTGGAGCCCTACGTCGTCGCGGCGGACATCTACTCCGCTTCCGGCTGGGATGGCCGCGGCGGCTGGACTTGGTACACGGGCTCTGCTGCATGGATGTATCGCATCACGCTCGAGTACGTGCTCGGTGTCTCGCGTCGCGACGACCACCTGCGCGTCAACCCGTGTATCCCCAGAGGGTGGCGCAGCTTCGACGTCGACTATCGCTTCGGAGAATCGCTGCTCGCGATTCACGTCGAGAACCCCGAGGGTGTCTCAACCGGCGTGCGCCGCGTCGAGGTAGACGGCCAGCTCGTCGAGGACGGGCGCATTCCGCTTTCCCCGCAGGTAGGGCGCCGCAACGTGCGCGTGTTGATGGGGCGCGGCACGAGCGTTCGCCCCGCGGTCCCGCGCCCCGAGTCAGATTTGTCGAAGGCGCACGGCGAGCGTGCACATAGCTGACGGTGCTTTGCGCTCTCGTCGCAAAATCCGCCTGAAAAGCCGCGATATTCCGGAATAGTCGGCGGGTTTTCCCGCGTTTCCATGGCATTCGCCTTGCTTACCCGTGGGTGAGGTTCGAAGGAGAGCGCCCATGAAGTTCAAGTCGAGCTCGATGGTGTTGGCCGCGGCCGGGGTTCTTTCGGTCGTCGCGAACACGAGCCTGGCGAACGCGGAGCCCTCCCGGCGTGCCGAGGCGACGCGGACGGACCGAGTCGAGACCACGGGCCCCAACCGCAAGTTGCTCTCGAGCGGCGCCTGGACGTTGGGTCTTTCGTACGCGCCAGCGCTCGTGGTCGCGATCAAGAGCGAGCGGCGTGGCGACGACTACCTCTATTACCCGGTAGTTGGTCCCTGGCTCGATCTTGCCCACAGGAAGTGTGCAACCTGTGGGGATGACAATCTCAATCAAGCGCTGCTCGTGACGGACGGCGTGTTCCAGGGCATCGGTGCGCTGTCGATCCTGGGCGCGTTCTTGTTGCCCGAGCGCCACACGACCACCACGGTCAGCCGGGCCAAGGCCGAAAAGAAGGAAGCGAACAGCGGACTGGATCTCAAGCTGAAGCCCGTGCGGCTGAGCGGCGGCTACGGGTTGCAGGCGACGGCTCGCTTCTGAGCCCGCTCGCATCGACGCGGCACAAAAAAGGAGGCCCGAAGCTGCAAAGCTC
>JALYWZ010000998.1 GCA_030852505.1 Myxococcota bacterium
GCCGCCGCGGTGCCGTCGCTGGCGCGCGCGCTGGTCGAGGCGGCGCCGCGGCACTTATCGGATCGCAAGCTCGATGGGCTAGTGTTGCAGGTCGGTGGGGCGAAGCTCGACCCGAAGCTCGCGCGGGCGCTGGTCGAGGTGCTCGGGTGCCGCCTCCAGCAGGTCTTCGGCATGGCGGAAGGTCTCGTCAACTACACGCGGCTCGACGCGCCGGCGGCGGTCGTGTTGGAAACACAGGGCCGCCCGCTCTCGCCCTACGACGAGCTGCGCGTCGTCGATCCGGAAGATCCCGACGCGAGGCCGCTGCCCTCGGGCGCGGTCGGAGAGCTCCAGACCCGCGGCCCCTACACGATCTGCGGCTACTACGACGACTCCGCCGCGCAGACGCGACATTTCACCGCGGACGGCTTCTATCGCACCGGTGATCTGGTTCGGCTAACCAGCAACGGGGATCTGATCGTCGAGGGGCGGATTGGCGAGCGGATCCTGCGCGGTGGCGAGAAGATCGCGCCGGAGGAGGTCGAGGCGCACCTGCGCGAGCACCCGAGCGTCAGCGACGCGGCCGTGGTCGGCGTTGACGACGAATACCTGGGGCAGCGCAGCCACGCGTTCGTCACCGTCGTAAACGGTGCGGCGCTGCCCGCGACCGCCGAGCTTCGCGGCTTCCTGCGCGCCCGCGGACTCGCCGCCTTCAAGCTTCCCGACGCCGTCCAGGTGCTCACGGAATTACCACGAACCAAGATCGGCAAGACCGACAAGCAGGCGCTGCGCAACAGCGCCGCCCTCCGATGAAGCGGCCCAGGCCGTCGCCGGGGGAGTGATCGGAGTGAACCATGCCCATTGCGTCCATTGCTTCGTATGAGCTGCCGGCCGAGGGCAGCTGGCCGAGCTGCCGAGCCCACTGGGATTTCGAGCCCGCGCGCGCGGCCCTGCTGATTCACGATATGCAGGAGTACTTCCTCGAGCCGTACGACCCGGGGCTGTCGCCGCTGCGGCCGGTGCTGGGCCACCTCCAATCCTTGCGCGACGCCTGCGACGCGAGCGGCGTCCCCGTGTTCTTCTCGGCGCAGCCGGGCGAGCAGAGCCGCGCCGAGCGCGGTTTGCTGTGGGATCTGTGGGGTCCGGGGCTCGTGGAGCGCCCGGCGCTCGGCGCGCTCGGGCTCGCGCCGCGCACCGACGACGTGATGATCACGAAGCGGCGATACAGCGCGTTCCACGACACGGCGCTCGCGACGCTGCTCGCTGAACGAGGGCGCGATCAGCTGCTGATCACCGGTGTCTACGCGCACATCGGCTGCCTTGCCACCGCGGTCGACGGCTTCATGCGCGGGATCCAGCCCTTCGTGGTCGCGGATGCTCTCGCGGATTTTTCGAAGGAAGACCACCTCGTCGCGCTGCGGCAGGTGGCGCGGACCTGCGGCGTGGTGACGACCGCCGGCGCGGTCTTGAACGAGCTGAACCTGGGGCGGCTGCGCGCGGAGCTCGCGCGGTTGCTCGGCGTAGCGGCTGGCGCCGTCCAGCTCGACGACGACCTCGCCGATCATGGACTCGACTCGGTACGCGGGCTCGAGCTCCTCGAACGAGTGCTGCCTCCGGACCACGGCCTCGACTTCGAGGCACTGGTCGGCGCGCGCTCGTTGCGTTCCCTGGCGCGCCTGATGTCATCGAGCCCGCGGGCACGGACTGGAGCCGAGGGAGCCGATGCAATCGCTCTCTAGCGCGGACAGCACGGCCTCTCTGGGGAGGGCGCTGCTCGCGCCGGGCCTCGTGCTCGGCGCCGGCTACAAGGCGCGAAGCTTTGCGCTGATACCAGCCGGTACACTCCGGCTGCTCGACGTCGGCTCGGGCACGGGTGACGACGCGCTCGAGCTCTCGGAGCGGCTCGGTCCGAACGCGACCGTGATGGGCATCGATCGCCGGCTCGAAGCCGTTGACGAAGCCCTGGAGAAAGCCAGGAACGTGGCCCTGAACGTCCGGTTCGCCGTCGGTGACGCGCACTCCTTGCCGTTCGAGGACGCTGCCTTCGACGTCGTGCGGGCGGATTTCCTGTTCGGAGCGGTGGAGCAGCCGCTGCGGGCAGTGCGTGAGCTGTCGCGCGTGCTCTGCGCGCACGGCACGCTGCTCTTGAGCGATCGTTCGGACGTACTCGGCGGAGAGCTCGGCGTGATGCGCGCATTCGAGCGCGCAGGCTTCGGTGGGCTCCGCGTCGTCGATCGCTTCCGCCGCGACGGCCGCCCGGGGCTCACCGCGCGAGGGCTCAAACCATGACGCGGGCGGACTCGGAGTACGGGCTCACTCTGGTGACCGGCGCGGCTTCTGGCATCGGCGCAGCCGTGGCCCAGGCGCTGCTCGGGCAGGGCGGCCG
>JALYWZ010000999.1 GCA_030852505.1 Myxococcota bacterium
CGATCCGCTCACCGCCGAGCCCTCGCGCCGTCGCGAACGCGCCGATCGCGGCGAGCGCGAGCATGCCGCAGGTGATGCCCGCGACCTTGCCGAGAACTTGCGACCAGACGCTGCTCTGCAGCCGGCGCACGATTTCAACGAGCCGCTCGCGATCCATGGCCCGTTCCTCTCAAGCCATGTCCGCGAGGGAATCTTCCTCGCGGTGGTGACCGTTGGAGCCGCGCAACGTGGTGCCCGTGACCTCTTCGCGCGGGACGTAGTCCCTGATCTGGATCTCTCCGCTCACGGGCACGGCCTCGAGCTTCACGTTGATTGAGCCGTCGCTGTTGACGAACGCGACGCCCACCCGGTTCCAGAAGCTCCGGCCGTTGCGGTTGACGATGACGTACGCGATCTTCATTTTGGTGTTGTCCATCTGTGTCTCCTCGCGGCGTGGAAAAAGGCCGCCGCACGCGCGGGACCATTGCCAGGCGCATGCCACGCACTCGGACGCGCAAAACCGGCTGTTTCCCCACGAAGAGCGCGCGGTGTGTGCTGGCGGGCGCTGGCGGTCCCCTGGCGGCCCGGCGGCGCCCCGCTCGTTGCCCGGGTTCAGTCGGCGTGTTACTCGACCGGTCTGGAGGCTCCGATGGCCAACGCACCTGCTCCCGTTCGTTCTCTCTCTCGTCGAGCCCTGGTGCAGGGCGCGGCGCTGGCAGCCGGCAGCGCGGCCTTGCTCCGCAGCGCACGCGCGGAGGCAGCGGGTCCGAGCCTCGATGCGTTGATCGCCGCCCCGCCCGCCGCGTTCTCCCCGTTGAACGCGCCCGGCAAGGTGACGAAGGTCGCGGCCAAGGGGGACTTCGCCTCGATCATGCAACCGAACCAGCTCTGGCCCAAGGCCGAGGTGGCGAAGCGCTTGCTCGAGAAGGCGATGATGCAGTTCACGGGCGCGCCGGATCTGAACGCGGCGATGGGGCGCTTCATCTCCAAGGACGACACGGTGGCGATCAAGGTCAACGGCATCGCCGGCCAGACTGGCGCCACCATGGCCACCAATTTCGAGCTGATCCTGCCGGTGGTGGAGGCCGTGCTCGCCGTGGGCGTACCCGCCGAAAAGATCACGGTCTACGAGCAGTTTCCGAATTTTCTCGCGGGCACGCGCGTCAACGTCAAAAATTGGAAGCTGCCCGCGGGCGTCAAGACCGGCACCCACAACAACAACGACCACCGGATGCCGGACATCCGCGTGTATCAGGGGATCAAGACCCGCTATTGCCGGTTCTTCACCGAGGCGAGCGCCGTGATCGACATGACGCAGATCAAAGATCACTCGATCTGCGGCTACACGGGCACGCTCAAGAACATCACCCACGGCAACATCAACAACCCACACGAGCACCACGCGACCAACGCCAGCCCGCAAATCGCCCTGCTCTACAACCACCCGATCGTCACGAGCCGCGTCCGGCTGCACATCACCGACGCATTCAAGGTCACCTACGACCAGGGCCCGCTCGACAAGAACCCGAAGACGCGCATCCCCCACGGCGCGGTCTACGTCTCCACCGATCCGGTGGCCATGGATACGGTGGGCTGGAACGTGATCGAAGCCGAGCGCAAGCAGCGCGGGCTGAAGACGCTGAAGGACGCGGGCCGCGAGCCCCGCTACATCAAGACGGCTTCCGACCTCGGGCTCGGCGTCCACGATCTGAACGCGATCCGCCTCGATACGTACGAGATCTGAGCTCCGCGTTTCAGCGTCGGAACACTTCGATGATCTGACTCTCGCTGCGTTCGGCGTAGCCGAGCTCGCACAGGCGTCGAAAGGCCGCTTCTGCGACGCGGCCGAGCTCCGAGTCCAGCCCGAGCTTGCGCCCCAAGCGCAGCGCATAGTCGATGTCCTTGAGCCGCAACTTCGGGGTGAAGGCAGCCGCGCCGTGATCGTTGTGGGCGATGCGCGCGGTGTTGCGCACCACCTGCGGGCTGCCGGCTTGTCCCATCGCGAGCGCCGACGCGACGAGTGACAGGTCGAGCCCGGCTCGTTCGGCCAGCGCCATGCTTTCGGCCGCCGAGGCGATCTGGATCGCTCCGAGCAGGTTCACGAGCAGCTTGTATGCGGTGCCGGAGCCGGGGGCACCGAAGTGGAGCACGCGCTCGGAGATCGCCGAGAGCAGCGGCTGAACGGCTTCGAGATCGGCCGGTGCGGCGCCGACCAGCAGCGTCAGCGCACCCGCTGCGGCCGCGTCGGGCAGGCCCGTCACGGGCGCGTCGATGTAGCGAAGCCCTTGCGCGCCCGCCGCACGCGAAAGCTCACAGACCCAATCGTGCGACAGGGTCGAACACTCCACCGCGAACGCGCCCGGGCGCGGCGTGCCGGCAAGCTC
>JALYWZ010000036.1 GCA_030852505.1 Myxococcota bacterium
CGACTTCGACGCAGCAGCTGCGGAGTACATCCGCGTGCGCAAGGTCCACGCTTCTCAAAAGCTCCAGGGCTTACCCGGCGGCGGCGTCCGCCTCACGCTCACGATCGGCAACCTGCTCCAGATCACGAGCTGGGTGCTCGAGTGGGGCAAGCGCGCTCGTGTCGTCGAGCCGCCGGAGCTCGTGGAAGCCGTCCGCGCCGAGCTCGAAGGCGCGCTCGAGCGCTATCAGGGCCCGACCCCGACGAAGGCGCGCAAGGTGAAGAGCTAGAGCGACCAGCGGTTACGAATTTGGCGGCGTCGAATCGACGCAACTCCCGGCGCCGGGCTGCCGAGATGTGAGCCATGAGGTCTCTCGGCTCAATCCGGATCCGCAAATTGCGCGCGGCCTTCCTGGCGTTCGCCGCGGTCGGCTGCAACTTCACGCAAACCGCGACGAGCGTTCGTTCCGTTCCAGGGGCGGCGGAGCACCGACTTCGACCCGCGAGTGCCAACTCGGCGCCATTGCGCGGCAGCTGGACGCAGGAGACGAATGCTCTGATCGGCGCGCTGGCTTTCACGGACGAGTGCGTCATCGAGACAGAGCAGACCACCGCGCGCTACGAAGTTACGGAAACACGGGGTAACTCGAAGACGGCGACCGGCTGGATCGTCGCGGGCAGCCTCTTATCGTTGGTCGGCGTCGGCATTTACGCGAGCACCGCGGGGGCGGACGAGACCGTGCATTGTGGAAGCGGCGGCAGCCCGGAGGCAGGCGATGAATGCCACAGCGAGAAGAGCGTGCAGCAGGAGCTCGGAGTCGCCGTGCTCGGGCTGGGTCTGGGGTCGCTGGTGGCCGGCGGCATAACCCTTGCCAGGAAGCCGACGGAAGAAAGCAAGGCTCTGCCGGTCGAGCGCTCGATTCGCCGGTCGACGGACGCGCAGCGTTGCGGTGAGCTCGAGACGCTCGAGGGGACGCAGATCGCGGTCGAGATCCCGGGGCGCGGTTCTTGGTCGGGAGCCGTGAACCCGGAAGGTGCAGTCCGGATCGAGTTGGCGCCCGAGCTCACCCTTCCCCGGGCGGAGGTACGCTTCAAGGTGCAGAAGGTGCCGGCAGCCATCGAGGGGTTGGTCGCGATCGGTCTCGATGTCGGAGGGCTCTCGCTCGAAGCGACGAAGCCGCAGCCAGCGCGCAAACCGCCCTCGACCGCAGCGCGCTCGCGGAGCTCAGCATCGAGTGGGAGCTTTGCACATCACTCGCCACCTTGAACCATGCAGGGCGTAGCTGCGGAAACGCGGCCTTCTGAGCGGCATCACTCTCGCGGAATGAATTCCTCGGGGGCCGGGTTGGCCCAACATGACGGCGTTTTTCGTGCACGGTGACCGAACCCTCGGAGCTGGCTTTCAAACGTTCATCGAAAACAGACTGGCAGCGATACTCAGAGGCCATCACGCGCGTATAGAGCGCGTCGCAGTTCGGTTCGAAGACCTGAACGGCCCCAAGGGTGGAGACGACACCGCGTGCCGGATTCAGGTCACCATCGCCGGCCAGCAGCCGCTCGTCGTCGAAGCGCGGGCGGAAGGTGAGGAGCACGCGTTCCGCCTCGCGGTTCCGAAGCTCACTGCGGCCTTGAACCGCCAGCTCGAGCGGCGCCGCGAGCGCCCCCGCGCCACGCTGCGGGAAATGACCGGCTGACCCGAGGCCCGCGTCAGTAGGGCGTGCCGTCCTTGTGCGAGTATGTCGGCGCGGGACGGCCGTCCGGGCCGACCTTGCTGTAAGCGAGGTCCACATCTGTATAGACCGCGACGTCGTTCGGGTCGCGATTGCCGAGCTCGAGGTAACGAGCAGGCCGGTCGCTGCGGTTCACGAGCTGATGACCGTCCCCGCTGCCCGCGGGAAAGCCGGCGCACGTCCCGGCCGTGAGCAGCTGCTCTCCCAGGTCGGTGCGGAGCACGACTTCGCCTTCCAGAACGAACACGAGCTCGTCTTCGTGGGAGTGATGGTGACGCATCGAAGACTCCTTGCCGGGCGGCAACGTCGTCAGGTTGATGCCGATCTTGGTCAGGCCGAGCGCGTCGCCGAGGCCGCGCTTCTCGCGAGGCAGGACCCGAGACCGGAAGGGCTCCGGATAGCCGGAGCTGGTACGCGCCGGGAGCGTGGCGGGATCGAGGGCTGGCTTGACGAGGCCGGAATGGGACATGACCGAAGTCATGGGCCGCGAGCGCGCCGGGTCAATACCCCTTGCGCCTGGAGCCAGCAGCGCGGTTACTGCGCGCGATATTGCCGGTAGTAGGAGAGCACGCGCGTGACGTAGTCCTGCGTCTCTGCGTAAGGCGGGATGCCGCCGTAGCGCATCACGGCGCCCTCACCGGCGTTGTAGGCGGCGATCGTGAGCTCGATGTCGCCGTTGAACAGGTTGGCGAGCACTCGCAGATAGCGCGTGCCGCCGAAGATGTTCTCGCGCGGGTCGAAGACGTCCGTCACCATCATGCGCTCGGCCGTGGCCGGGATCATCTGCATCAGGCCGCGCGCGTTCTTCGGCGACACGGCGCGGGGGTCGAAGTCGCTCTCGACGCGGATCACGGCGCGCACGAGCTCGACCGGGATCTGGTACAGCGTGGCGGCCTCGCGGATGTGCGCGTCGTAGCGGCTGAAGCGCTCGGGGGAGCCGTCGCCCGGCATGCGCGCGGGGTTGGTCTTCTTGCCCTTGGCGTAGAGCTGGCCGCCAGAATGCTTCTTGGTCGTGAAGCTGATCACGCCGTCGGGGCCCACCTGGCGATAGATGTCGGCGGCGGAAGCGGTTGCGCTGTTACCCGCTACGAGGGTCAGGGCGCCGAGGAAGATTAATGCCCAGGCCGACGCTCTCGGGAGCCTTCTGCCCATTGGACGGGGGAAGGACATGCGTTGGAGGGAGCGAGGCATATGGCTCGGATATTACGAGCTGCCGGCCTGGGCTGAAGGGGAAACCGCGAGCTCTCGGCGTTGTTCCCGAACGGCTACAAAAAGCGCGGCTGTGGTTGCGCCCCGCAGATTTGGTCTTAAAACTGCAATAATATCGCGATGTTACATCGGTGGCGGAACGACGCGGGCGCGGGGGTGAGATGACCGCTTCCGCGCGCCGCCTCGTGGTCCTAGCTTCTGTTTCGAGGTCGCGAGCAGCATGTCCGCGGAAGGCAATCTTCAACTCGTGCGCGAGTACCTGGGAGCGCTGGCGCGCCTCGCTCCCGCTTCGGAGATGGCGGCGTTCTTCACCGACGACGCGGAGCAGGTCGAGCTGCCGAATCGCTTGAACCCCAGCGGGCAGAAGAGCGATCTCCCCGCGCTGCTCGAGCGCGTCGAGAAGGGGCGCGCGCTGCTCGACTCGCAACACTACGAGGTCACGAACGTGATTTCGAGCGGCAACAGCGCCGCGATCGAGGCCGATTGGAAGGGCAAGCTCAAGAACGGCAGCGAGCTCCGCGCGCACTTCGCGATCTTCTTCGAGTTTCGCGACGGCCGCATCGCGCGCCAGCGCAACTACGACTGCTTCGAGCCGTTCTAGGCTCTCTTCTCGAACAGTGCCCAGCCCGAGCGCTGGCGCATCGCTTTGCGGGCGCTCGGGGTCGAGAACAGCAGGGACGAGAGCATCGCGAGCGACAGCGGTGGCCAGCGGCGTAGGCGCTCGGCTTCTTCGGCGAGCAGGATCTTTTCGTCCACTTCGAAGCCGTAGTCGCGGAAGTAGCCGAACATGTCCGCAGTTTGAAAGCGAAACGGCGCGGCTCTCAGGTCCTTCGCGATCACCTGGGCGTAGCGCCCGGGGATGCCGCCGTGGTGATAGTCGAGGATCCAGTAGCGAACCGCGGTCTGGAGCCGGAGCTCGCTCGCGAGGGCTGCGACGGTGCTCGGCTCGAGGTACTGGAGCACGCCTTCGGTGAGGACGGCGGTCTGCGACGAAGCGACGAGCGCGCCGCTCAACGCTGCGTGCAGATCGTCGCTGCGCGACAGATCCACGGGGATGCGATCGAGCACGCAGCTTGGCTTTTCGTGCTCGAGCGCCGAGCTCTTGAGGTCGATGATGTTCGGGAAGTCGATCTCGAGCCAGCGCAGCGTGGTCGGCAAGGCCAGGCGATAGGGACGGGTGTCGAGGCCGGCGCCGAGGTTCACGATCGTGTCAACGCCGCGCGCGACGGCTCCCAACACCAGCCGGTCGATGGCCTGCGTGCGGAGCGCGAGCACCCAGCCCGTCATGGCCGAAGCCTTCATCGACTTCACGAGGCCGCGGCCTCGAGCCCCGGCCAGGCGTGCCGCGAGCGGATCCCGAAACAGCGGCTCCGGGCGTTCTCCCTCTTGCGCGCGCAGGGCCGCGACCCAGAGCGCGGTGTCGGAGACGTGCTCGACTCGGGGTTCTTCCGGCAAGGTGAGAACCGCTCAGACCTGATCGTCGCCGGTCAGGTACGTGTACGAACGCAGGGAATCTTCGTAGTGGCGCATCAGCGTCCGGAGCTGGTCGTTCGTGAGCCGGCCCGCGCTCACGGCGCGCTCGGCCTGGCGGCGCACGGCGTCCACCATCTCGTCGGGCTGGTAAGCTACGTAGCGCAGCACCTCGGAGACGCTGTCGCCCTTGATCACGTGCCGCACGTGGTGGCCGCCGTCGTCGGTGAGCGCGACGTGCACGGCGTGCGTGTCGCCGAACAGGTTGTGCAAATCTCCCAGGATTTCCTGATACGCGCCGTTCAGGAACATGCCGAGGTAGTAGTTCTCGCCCTCTTTCAGGTCGTGCACGTCGAGCGAGCTGCGCACGTCTTCGACGTCGATGAAGCGGTCGATCATGCCGTCGCTGTCGCAGGTGAGGTCGGCGAGCGTGGTCGAAACCTGCGGCTCCTCTTCCAGCCGGTGGATCGGCATGATCGGGAACAGGTGATCGATCGCCCAGATGTCGGGCGCCGACTGGAACACCGAGAAGTTGCAGTAGTAGATGGCGGCCAGGGTGCGATCGAGGTGCTTGAGCTCCTCGGGCACGAAGTTCAGCCGGCGTAGCGTCTGCTGGATCTTCTCGCAGCAGTTCCAGAACAGGCGCTCGACCTGCGCGCGCTCGCGCAGCGACAGGTAGCCGTACTTGAACAGGCTCTGCGACTCTTCCTTGGCCTGGCTCGCGTCGTGGTAGCTCTCCTGCACGTTCTTCGGCTGGATGCCGTGGTACGTCTCGTAGAGCTCCTTGAGCAGGCGATGGGCGTCGGGCTTGGGCTCGAGCGGCTCGCCGAAGCGGACTTCCTGACGGCCCACCACCTCGAACACCAGCACCGAGTGGTGCGCGGCGATCGCGCGCCCGCTCTCGCTGACGATCGTCGGCACGGGCACGTCCGCCTTGGCGCACGCGGCCTGGATGTGCGCGACCACGTCGGCCGCGTACTCCTGGAGCTGGTAATTCTTCGAGGCGTGGAAGTCCGTCTTCGACCCGTCGTAGTCGACGGCGAGGCCCCCGCCGATGTCGAGGTAGCCCATCTTGCAGCCCATCTTCGCGAGCTCGACGTAGATGTTCGATGCCTCCTGCATCGCGTTCTTGATCGGGATGATGCTCGAGATCTGGCTGCCGATGTGAAAGTGCAGGAGCTGCAGTGAGTCGAGCATGCCGCGCTCGGTCAAACGATCGACGACCTCCACCACCTCCGAGCTGTTGAGGCCGAACTTGGCGCGGTCGCCCGCCGAATCCGCCCAGCGCCCCACGCCCTTGGTGGAGAGCTTGGCGCGCACGCCGAGCAGCGGCCGGATCCCGAGCTTCTCCGAGGCGCGGAACACCAGATCGAGCTCTTCCTGGCGCTCGAGCACGACGATCACGGTCTTGTCGAACTTCTGCGCGAGCAGCGCGGTCTCGATGTACTGCCGGTCTTTGTAGCCGTTGCAGATGATCAGACCGCCGACGTCGCTCATCGCGGAGAGCGCGATCAAGAGCTCCGGCTTCGAGCCCGCTTCGAGACCGAAGTGGAACGGGCGCCCCACCTCCACGATCTCTTCCACGAGGTGGCGTTGCTGGTTGACCTTGACCGGGTACACGCCGCGGTAGATGCCGGCGTAGTCGTATTCCTGAATGGCTTTGGCGAACGCCTGGTTGATGCGCTGGATGCGGTGACCGACCACGTCGGGGAAGCGGATCAACAGCGGCAGCTCGAGGCCGCGCGCGTTCAGCTCCTTCGTGAGATCGTACAGATCGATGCGCTGCGGGCGCTCGGGATCGGGTGTCACCTCGACCCGGCCGCGCGCGTTCACGTGGAAGTAGGGCGCGCCCCAGCCCTGGATCTGGTAGCGCTGAGCTGCGCGCTCCGTGCTCCAGTCGTTGGTCCCGTTTTGTTTTTCGCCCTGGGCCGGGCGTCGCGAGACATCGAGGGCTGCGTCGAGGACGGAGAGCTTGGCGCCGTTCATTGGATGGGGCGGCAATATAGTCGATTTTTCGGGGGGCGTCGTGCCGGGGCGGCGTGGTTTCGCCGACGCGCCGACTCGAACTAGGAGCCCGGGAACCAGACCGTCGGCAGCGCGGCGCGACGCAGCAGCGCGAGGTAATCCATCGTGAAAGCCACCGTCACGTGGACCAGGAACCCCGCGTAGATACTGCGCGTCCGCATCGCCATCGTGCCGAGCACGACGCCGGCCACGAGGGCGCCGTGCGTCTCCAGGTAAGGCTTCCCGTAGTGGATCATGCAGTAGGGGAGCGCCATGGCGAAGATGGCCGAGGCCCCGAGCGCGCGCCGCAGCGCCTGGAGCATCCAGCCCCGGAAGAAGAACTCGAGCCCCAGGAACTGGAGGAAATACATGGCTTCCCAGGCGAGGAAGTCGGACCAGCTGCGCGAGCTCTGCTTGTAGAACGGGTAGTAGGTGCCGAAGTCGGGCTCACGCGCGACGATGAAGAGCGCGACGAGCACCACCGCGAGACACAGCGCGTAAAGCCAGAGGTGTTTGAGGAAGCCCCGGACGTGGAGCCCCATGTCCACGATCCGATCGCGCGGGAACAGGATCTTCCAGGTGACGATCGGCACCACGACGTAGCCGAACACGCGCGCAAACACCCACCAGGCGTAGCCGTAGAGCTCGTCGTACATGGCCATGCGCAGCCAGGCGTGGCCATTTTCCTCCCAGGCCTCGAGCACGGGCCGCAGCGTGCCCGCGAAGAAATCGCGCCCGCCGTAGTACTCCTGCATGGTGAGGATCACCGCCGTCAGCGCGAAACACACGAACGGCCGAAAATCCTGGACCGTGCTGCTGACGGCGCGCTCGCGCTCCGCCTCGTCGTTGATGTGAAACCAGCTCTTCTTGAAGAACCACAGCAGGATCGGCGCGATCGCCAGCAGGATCGGGATCGGCAGCAACGCCTTGAAGGGCGGGAAGCCGATCAGGGCCGACCACCACGACACGCTCTTCAGCGGTGTGAGCCCGGACGAGGGCGGGGGTGCGCTGAACGCCGCGACCCAGGTGCCCAGGGACTCGACGACCGACAGCCAGGCCATCGGCGTCAGGATTTGGCGAGCTCGGCACCCCGTCGGAGCCGGGCGAGCGTGCGCTCACGACCGAGAACGACCATCACGTCGAACAGCGGCGGGCTCGCGCTCCGCCCGGACAGCGCCACGCGGGCGGCCTGAGCGAAGTCCTTCATGCTCAACCCTTGCTGCTCGGCCCAGTGCTTGGCGCGCGCTTCGAGGGCGTCTGCCGTGAACGGCTCGACCGTGGATAGGGTCTCGGCCAGAGCCTCGAGCCGCGGCGCCGCCTCTTTGGTGAGGAACTTCTGGCGCGCCTTGTCGTCGAGCTCCGGCGGCTCGCGGAAGTAGTAGTCGAGGTCGTTCGCGGCATCGACCAGCGTCCGGGCGCGCTCGCGGATCCCCGGGATCGCAGCCTTCAGCGCGGCTTCCGGCACGTCCGTGAGACCGCGGGCCTCGAGGAAAGGTTTCACGGAGGCTGCGTATTCGTCGAGTGACGTGAGGTCTTCGCGCTTCAGGTGTTCGAACGCCACGTCGGCGAACTTCTTGTCGTCGAACTTGCCGTCGCCCTTGCCGACGCGGTCCCAGCCGAAAGCGTCGATCAGTTGCTGCTTGCCGAAAATCTCCTGATCGCCGAAGGACCAACCGAAGCGCACGATGTAGTTGAGCACGCCCATCGGAGGAAAACCGCGGTCGCGGTACTCCTGCACGGAGACGGCCGTGTGGCGCTTGCTCAGCTTGTCGCCCTGCGGCGACAGCATCATCGGCAGGTGCGCGAACTCGGGCGGCTCCCAGCCGAAGGCGCGGTACAGGAGCAGCTGCTGCGGCGTGTTGCCGATGTGGTCGCGCGCGCGCGCCACCAGCGTGATGTCCATCAGGTGGTCGTCGATCGTCGCCGCCAGGTTGTAGAGCGGATAGCCGTCGGTGCGCACGAGCACGAAATCTTGCTGGGCCGCGTTCGGGGTGCTGATCGCGCCGAACACCTTGTCCACGAACTCCGTCGAGCCTTCACGCGGGGTCTTGAAGCGCACCACGTGCGGAAGATCCGGTTGGTCCGTGCGATCCCGGCAGGTGCCTGGGTAGACGAACGCCGCCTTCGGGTTCCGAGCTTTCAGCTGCTCGCGCTGCCGGTCGAGCTCTTCCTTGGTGCAGTAGCAGCGGTAGGCCTTGCCCTCGCGGATCAGCCCCTCGACGAGCTCCTTGTAGATACCCTTGCGCTCGCTCTGGAAGTACGGGCCGTAGGGACCGCCGACCTCGGGGCCTTCGTCCCAGTCCATGCCGAGCCAGCGGAAAGCGTCGAGGATGGCGCGGACGCTCTCGATGCTGCTGCGTTCCTGGTCCGTGTCCTCGACACGCATCACGAACGTACCGCCCTGGCTGCGTGCCCACAGCCAGTTGAAGAGCGCCGTGCGCGCGCCGCCGATGTGTAGATAGCCGCTGGGAGAAGGAGCAAAGCGAAGCCGAGGCTTCATGGGGCCCGCGAGTACCACGAGGGGCGGGCAGAGTCACCCCGGCCGACGGCTCGCGTCCGCGCCGCAATTCGGCCGCGATTTCGCGGCGATAGGCGGCGGGTCCGGCGCGGGGTTACGGCCGGCGCCTCTGCGCTGGCGGCGCGACGTGGAGAAAGCGGCCTCAGAAAGCGGCTTCAATGGGCAACTGCGCCGCCTCTGGTTGCCAGGATCGCGGCTCGTTGCTACAAGGGCGCCCCGCTTGAGCCGGTAAAAACGGCCGGGAGACGAACGATGAAGAAGCAGCCCCTCCGCCTGGTCAAGGACTCTTTCCAGTCCAAAGAGAAGCTCGTCGAAGCCGTTCAGAAGCTGGCGACGGCCGATCTCTGGATCGACCGGGTGAACTCCGAGAAGGGGCTTGCCCGTGTCGCGAACGGCAAGCTCGTCCGCTTGCACGCGATCCTGAGCGACGCGAAGCAGCGCTTCGGCAGCCGCGACAAGCTGATCGCCGCGATCCTCGAGCTCGAGAAGCGCTCGAAGGATGCGGGCTACAAGGCGCGCCTCGAGCAGTACCCGCTGCCGCGCCTGCTCGACGCCCACCAGACCGCCGATCGCCGCGCCAAGGCGAAGACGAAGTCGGAAGCGCCGAAGAAGAAGGCCGTGAAGAAGGCCCCCGCGGCCGAGGCCAAGAAGGCCCCGGCCAAGAAGGCGCCCGCCAAGAAGGCGCCCGCGAAGAAGGCCAAGAAGAAGGGTTGAGGCGCGCGGCGCTCTAGGGCGCCGTCTGGCCTTTGTCTTTCGCGAAGCGGTTCGTGTAATCGACGCTCTTCGCGTAGCTCTTCTCGAGATCCGCGAGCAGCTTCTTCTCCAAGATCCCGCCGACCAGCGGGATCTTGGCGCTGATCGTGCCGCGTACGCTGCGGCGGCACTGGCCCTCGCCCACGGGTGACGTCGAGATCTCGAGCTTCACGTCGACCTTGTCGGCGAGCCGATTCGGAACGACCTGGATCTTGTAGGTCTTCTTGGCGCGGTCGAGCACCCCGCGTTCCTCGTAGCCGGCGCCCTGCCCGATCACGGCCTTGAGCGCCGCGGGCACGTCGCCGACCGGCGGCACGGCTTCCACGACGCGGTGGACGAGGCCGTCCCGCGTCTCACGTCGCAGCTCGCGCCACGACGTGAACTTCAGATTCTGAACGAACAGGCCGCGGTTGTATTCATCGTCGAGAAAAACTCGATCCCAGAACACGTCTTCGCTGCATTCGAGGGTGTGATCGACTCGGATCTCCAGCATGGGGGCGCGAGCATACTCCGGCTCCGGTTTTTTCGCATGCCGCAGCTCAGCGGCACGACAGGAACAAGTTCGCTTCTGGCGAAGCGACGCCCACCGACAGGCGCAGCAGGTGCCGAGCCGTGGGCGGGCAGTTGGCGACCAGCGCACGGCGCGTCTGAACTGCGGTCGAGTCCGGAGCTTCGCCGGGGCCGGGCTCGGGATCGACGTAGCAGAAGCCCACGGGGGCCGGCTCCGCGAGCTGGTTGCGGCACGCCTCGAGCTCCGCGCCTTCGTACTGGTAAACCTCGCAGATGCAGAGCTCGCCCGTGTCGCCGAGCCGGGCTCGCTCGAGGCTGACGTCGCCGGGGTCGAAGCGGCCGTCGTCGTCGTCGCAC
This sequence comes from Myxococcota bacterium, assembly GCA_030852505.1. GTDB lineage: Bacteria > Myxococcota_A > Polyangia > Polyangiales > Polyangiaceae > PMG-095. The sequence goes on from JALYWZ010000036.1 coordinate 10,530, forward strand.
GCGCAGCGGCCGTCCTCAGGGCGCGTGATGTCGAGCAGGCGGCACTCGGTGCGTCCGTCGGTGTCCTGCTCGAGCGGCTCGGTCAGACACTCGGCGTGGAACGCCTTCTTCATGCTCTCGCTCAGCGCGGTGAGCGCGGGGGTGTAGCCATAGTCCGCGTCGAGTCCCGGCTCTTCCGACACCGGGTACTTGGGGCAGACCGAGGCGACCACGGCGTTACCGCTGACCTCGCCGACACTGCGCAGGACCTCGAGCTGGCGCACCGACGGGTAAGCCCTGGCGTGGGTCTGCAGATTGCCTTCGCAGTAACCACGGTTATAGAGCTCGTCGTCCGGCTTGCAATCGCAGACTTCGGCTTGGTCGCAGTCGAGCGGTGCCGCGCGCTCGAACATGCACGCAACCTGGAGGTCGCTCCCGTCTTGAATGTCGGCCTCGTGACCGTTGATGGGGTTTTCGCGGGCCGTCGACCTGGAGGAGACGAGCCTGCCGCCGACTGCACTCCCGGCTGGATGTGCCTGCGGAACGTTCATGAGGGTGGTGCGGTCTCGGTCCGACTCGAACATCAAGCCGTCGAGAGGCGATTCGCTCTGCGTCCCCAGGATCCAGCTCCAGCGATCCTGCGCGACCAGCTCGTCGTAGCTCAAGAGCCGGAGCCCGCCGCCGCTCTCCCAGCTCGCTTCGTCGGAGATGTCCTGCCAGGGCACGCCCACGATGCCCGCGAGGAACACCATCGAGCGGTCGCGCATCGGGATGCCGCTCGGCGAATCGAAGAGCGGGTTCTGCACGACTTTGTCGCTGCGCGTGACGATGCGCGGCTCGGTGAGCCCGGCGACGTACCGCGAGATCGGTTGCAGTAAATCGAAGCCAAAACGCCGCTTCTGCTGGAAGCAACGCAGGTTCGGGTGGTCTTCGGCCATCGGGAGCTGGCCCTTCTGGCACTCCGCGTCGTTTGCGGGCGGGGTGCAGCCAGCAGGCACGCCGGCGTCGGACGACGAGCACGAGAAGCAGCACTCGTCGTTGGGGTCCACGCTGCAGGCGCTGGTGGCCCGCGGCAGGAAAAAACTTCCGCCTTGTTGCCGACCGACGATCCAACCCTGCCCGTAGTCGATGATCGAGCAGTCGTTTTCGTCGGTCAGCATCACCACGGCCACCACCGAATCCGGGCGGAGGAACGCGGCGCGCTGCGCGAGCAGCGTCTTCGACGGGGAAACGGCGATCGATTGCTCGTTGGTCCCCTTGGTTACGAGCTCGGGCGGCTCCGGATCGATCAAGAACCGGTACCAGGCCTCGAGCGTGGCCTCGTAGCCGCAGCCGGCTTCGCCTACCGCGGTCACCTGATCGGTGAAATCCCGAACCAGCTGGCTCGCGTCGGCGGTACCCGGCGGATCCTTCTGACCGTCGGGATCCCACGAAAGAAATCCCTGGTCCTCATAGCTCGTGAGGCCCTCGCGCACGCTCGGAAGCAGCCAGCCCTTGTCGTCGAGCCTCGCCACGCCCGGCGTGCAGGCGTCGCCGCTGCCCATGTCGCCGAGGCTGGAGGTGACGATGCCGAAATGGATGTCGCGGATCGGCGTGTATTCGGGCACGCCGTTGGAGCACTGCCCGTTCGCTGCGAACTCGCCGGTTTGAACCCCCGCTTCGTCCACGCAGGGTGGGGCGATCAGCCGCTGGACGAAGCGCGGGATCGCGCCCTGCAGGACCGCCTGCTTGTCCGCCATCGAGCGCGAGTTGTCGATCATGAACAACACATCGAGCTTGCTCGGGCTCTGGGGAGCGATGCGCTCGAGGCGCAGCGGGATCTCGGGGGTGCCGCCGGTGGTCGGCGGAGTGGTCGGGCCCGCACCGGCCGAGGCACCTCCAGCGGAGGTCCCGCCGACGACGGGCGGCGTTCCACCGCGGTTGCTCGTGGCTCCGCCCTGGCTCGTGGCTCCTCCTACGCCATCCGGAGCGCCCGCATCCGCGGCGCCGGCCTCCGCCGTGCTGCCGCCGGACGAGCTTTCGTCGTCGTCATCCGCCGAGCGAGTCTTGCCGCACGCTCCGAGCGCAGCGGCGACGGCCAACGCCACCACGAGCCGATCGAACGCCCGCACACGAGTCCCGTTTGCCATCCGGGGATCGAAGATGCGGGAGTCCGTGACTCGGTGCAAGCCCCACGGACCAGGATCCCCTATCGAAAATGGCTCGATCAGAATTCGTATGCTCGCATGAGCCGAACTCGGTCCTTGCCACCACTAAGGCGTCGCACACGTGTCGGTTGAGAAGATTTTTTGAACAGGAAGGCGGTAAAACAGGAAGGCCGGAGTAGGGATTCTTTGATTGAACAGAGCGCCCCGGAGCGCTCGTAGCTAAGCGTTGAAACGCCTCGATCCCGTCGACTCGCGTCGCGCACTGTTACCCCCCAAAAATCTGACCTTCCTGTCTTCCCGTCTTCCTGTTGCATCCAATCGTCAAGCGCCGTCCACGCCGTTACAGATCAGGCGGGCCGTTGACTGGGTTCGAGGGGCAGGACTTCGGCGTGGACGATGCGGTCGAGCCGGAAATGGCGGCGTTCGCCGGTGGCTGGCTCGAAGGTGTCGACGCGCGTCTCGTGGCGGTCCATCAGCACGCCCTCGACGCGCACGTCGCGCTTGCTCTCGATGAAGTTGCCGTCGACGTAGGTGATGCGCAGCGGCTGTTGCTCGAACCAGGCGCGCTCCACGGCGGCGCGCACGGCCTTCTTGCTCGGAAGCGCGGGGACGCCGTGGAACGACAGCTCCTTCAGGCGCGTCAAGAGCTCGCGCTGCGCGGAGGTAGACAGCGCGGCGCGCACCTTGTCGAGCGCGCACTCGAGCGTGTCGGTGAAGGGGAGCAGGCGCGTGTTGATCGCGAAGCGGCCGAGGGCGACGAGCAGCGCCGCCTCGCGCGCGGTGAAGTTGACCGGCGGCAAGCTGTAGCTGCGATCCAGCGCGTAGCCGCCGCCGCGGCCGCGCTCGGCGCCGACCGGCAGCGACGCGTCGCGGAGCGCGTCGAGGTCGCGGTAGATGGTGCGGATCGTGACCCCGAAGCGCTCGGCCAGGGCTTCGGCGGTGACGCCCGTGCGGCGCCCGCGCAGGTACTCGGCGATCGCGAACAGTCGCTCGGTGCGGCGCATTCGCTAAAACTGACAGGATCCTGACAGTTCGGCAAACGCCGGATCGATCCCGGGGTTCGCGATGCTATACGGCAGGTCATGACCACCGCGACCGCGTCTGCCCCGAGCCTCGGCGCGGCGCGTCGCCCGAGCTGGTTCGAGCAGGCGCTGGTGGTGCTGCGCAAGGACCTGGCGATCGAGCTGTCGACCGGCGAAGTGGTGGTAAGCTCCGGCTTCTTCGCGCTGTTGGTGGTGATCCTCGCGTCGCTCTCGTTCTACGGGGGGCCGGCCAACGCGCGGATGGTGGCGGCGGGCGTGATCTGGTTGAGCGTGAGCTTCGCTGCCGTGCTCGCGCTCGGAAAGACGTGGCAGCGCGAGCGCGAAGAGGGCGCGCT
>JALYWZ010000281.1:0-1627 GCA_030852505.1 Myxococcota bacterium
TGCACCGGAGCCGTGGCACCCAAGCCGAGCGACGACTGCGACGTCGCGGGCGACGACTCCGATTGCAGCGGCAGCCCGAACGACGGCTGCAACTGCAGCCCCGGCGCCAAGCGCGACTGCGGCTCGGATCAGGGCAATTGCCAGCAAGGCGAGCAGACCTGCACGGCCAACGTCTGGGGAGCGTGCGTCGGCGAGATCACTCCGCAAGCCGCGGACTCGTGCCTCGTCACCGGGGACGATGCGGACTGCGACGGCATGGCGAACGAGAACTGCGCCTGCGTCGCTGACGACCCCACCGCCTGCAACGACAACGTCGCGTGCACCGACAACGTCTGTACCAACGGCGTCTGCACGAACCCCGCCTCCGCGGGCTTCTGCCGGATTGGCGGCACGTGCTACACGCACGGCGCGCAGGAGCCGGGCAACCCCTGCCACTTCTGCGACGCCAACGCAAACCGCAGCGGCTGGTCCAACAGCCCGAGCACGGTCTCCTGCGACGACGGGCTGTGGTGCAACGGCACCGACACGTGCAACGCCGGTGCTTGCACTCATCAGTTCACGGGCAACCGCTGCACCGCCAGCGGGCCCTGCGCCCTCACCGTGTGCGACGAGCAGCGGGACTCTTGCTTCGAGCCGAACACCACCGTTTGCTCGGAGAGCGCCGAGACACGCTGCAGCTCGACGGGCTGTAGCTCGGACATTCAGACTCGAACGGTGCAGACGAGGTGTCCCGGCAACGCCGCCACCTGCAGCGGGTCGGTGAGTAATCCGAGCTGGGCGGCTTCGACGAACTGCAACGACAACTCCGTGTGCACGAAGAACGGCTCCAACTACAGCTGCGTCGCCAAGGTGGGCTGTGGATCGAGCTGGTGCCAGAGCGCGACCGGCGGCCTGTGCTGGACGACCAGCGATCCGGGCGTGCGAACCCCGCAGGGAGCGACCGACTTCTGCGGCCAGCAAACCATCGGCGGAGCCACCTGGCGGCTCGCCAGCATCCACGACTATCTGAACCTCAGCATCGGCTGTAACGGCGTGACGGGAGCGGCGAACGGAACGAGCAAATCCAACTGCGTGTACAACGCGGACAGCAGCGGCGGCGGGCAGTTCTTGAACTGCGCCCAGTGCCCGAAGAACGGCGGCCCGGGAACGGGCGGTTGTTACTGGCCGATCGGCATGGGCAGCTGCAGCGTGACCGACACCAACGGCGGCTATTGGACCTCGACGCAGAGCGGCATTCCGACGATGTTCGATCCGACCCGCGGTTACGGCGGCTTTTACCCGACCACCCAGGCCACCTTCCAGTTCCGCTGCGTGACGAACAACCCGAACTGACACGAACGAGCAGCGGCGGACTCAGCCCCGCCGCCGTCCGATCCGCTTCACCGGCCGCGCCTCCTGCGAGAGCACGACGTCGGCTATCGGTCGCTTCGACGACAGCGCCGGCGCGTGCTCACGCCACCGCGCTTCGGCGCGTGGTCAGCCGAGCGTGCAAGGCCGCGGCGCTCAGCGGGCGCTCGGCACGATCTTTGGCGAGGCAGTCGAGGATCAACGCGTCGAGCTCCTTCGGTATCGGCTGATCCGCGCGCGAGGACGGCGGTGGCGGCGGCGTGTGAACGTGGTCGTACAT
>JALYWZ010000281.1:1637-6486 GCA_030852505.1 Myxococcota bacterium
CCTTCACCGCGCCCGGGCCCTCGAACAACAGCCTGCCGGTCAAGAGCCAGTACCCCACGCAGCCCAATGAATAGAGGTCGATGCGCGGATCGGTGTCGGTCCCGAGCACCACCTCGGGCGCCATGAAGCCGGGTGTGCCGCTCACGCTGCTCTCGGCCGTCAGCTTCAAGCTCTCCGGGCTTTGCCGGGCACCGTCGAGCTTCACCAGCCCGAAATCGAGCACCTTGACGAAATCCGGGTCCGCGCCCACCCGACCGACGATCAGGTTCGCAGGCTTGATGTCCCGGTGGATCAGCCCATTTTGATGAGCCTCGTCGAGCGACGCGCAGACCTGCAGCAGCAGATGCACGGCGCGCTCCGGCGGCAGCGGGCCGAAGCGCTCGACCAGCGTGTCGAGATCCATCCCGTCGAGCAGCTCCATCACGTAGTAGAGCGTCCCGTCGTCCGTCATGCCGAAGTCGTAGAGCTGTACCGTGTGCGGCGATTTGAGCCCCGCCGTCGCGCGGGCCTCGCGCTCGAAGCGCCGCAGCCGGAGCTCGGGATCGCGCCCGGGATCCGAGCCGAGCGCCGAGAACTTCACGAGCTTCACGGCAGCCGGTCGGATCAACAGGCGGTGGTGCGCCCGCCACACCTCACCCATCCCACCCGTGCCGATCCGTTCGTCGAGCGTGTAGTGGCCGATCTCCGTCGCGCGCTTCACCTGCTGTCGCAGGCCGTAGATCGTGGCGGAGGTCACGGTGGACAACGTGACCGAAATCACCATCCACAAGAGCGAGCTCACCGACACCAAGAGCTTCGACACGCCCGGGGCGATGCCGGGCATCGGGGGCGGCGAGTGAAAGACGAACGAGACCACGAGCAGCGGCGCGGCCGAGATCCACGACAGCAAGAAGGTCCGCTTCGCCGTCGACGGGATCAACACCGCGCGCGCCATCATCGTGACGGACAACGCAAACAGCCCGGCCATCAGCTGCCCGGGATCGGGTTGCGCCGCCATCATCGCGAGCGCCGTCCCCGCCCAGAGCAAGCTCCCGCCGTCGAGCGCCCCGAGCACCCGCAAGGACCAGGGCCGGAGCCGCGTCACCCCCCACAAGAGCGCCATCACCGACGACGCGAGCGCGTGCCAGATGTTGGCCTGATTGACGAGCAGGGGGAGGACACGAACGCCCCCGCCCACGAACAAGAGCCCGTTGATCACCAGAAAGAACCCGAAAGACAGCAAAAACACCGTCTTTCCCAGCAAGCCGAGCCGCGCCTGGACGAACGGCGAGCCCGCCCACGTATCGAAGCCGGCCCCGATGAATGGCGCGGCCGGCGCGTCCACGGAGAGCGCAGCCGGGGGATTTGCGGGGCTCGGATCGGGCATGCCGGCATCCTAGATCGGTGAGGCGTTCCGCCATACTGCCCCGGCACCGGAATGCTGTTAGTTTTCGCTGGGGTTTTTCGGGATGGTCGGGGGTTCAGTGCAGTCGAGGACGAAATGATGCAGGCCAACCGCGAGTTCTCTACCGGTGAGCGAGTTTCGAGTCTCGTACCGCGCCTGACCGACGCAGAGACCGCGCTGCGCGCAGTCGGCTCGGGAAAGGCAACGGATCTGGACGGCGCGGGGCCAGCTCGCGTGCTCGAGAACGCGCGACGCGCGCTGCGGGATGCGCAAGAGGTGCTGCGGAGCCTGGACATCGGCGCATACTCGACCGCCGCCCTCGAAGCCCGCGTCCGCCGAAGCCAGAAGATCATCGAACACTGCACGCAGGGGCTGCTGCAATGTCGGGCAGACGGCACGATCATCGATCGGACGCCGGAGGGTGGCAGTGCACCGGGCTTGTCGGCGCCGGACGCGCTCGGCCTCAAGCTCGCCGATTTCGCTCACCCCGAAGATCGCCCGCTCGCGGTCGCGCTGCTGGCCCGCGCCGTGGCGAGGCCAGCCACGCGCGTTACCGCCGAATACCGGACGCGCACGGCCGAGGGCCATTTTCGCTGGACCGAGGTCGCGGCCATCAGCCTGCTGCACGACCCGGACGTGCAGAGCATCCTCGTCACGCAAGAGAACGACTCGCGCGAGCAGGCGACGGCGCTCGAAGTGCTGAACCAGCGCTGCGCTGCCCTGGCCTCCGAGCTCTCGGTATTCTCGGACATCTCGAAGGCCGTGCTCAGCGGAGGAGACGTGGTGACCGCGCTCACCGAGGCGCTCTCCGGTTGCCTCGCGGAGTGCCGCATCGCCTCGGGTGCGCTCTACCTCGTCGGCTCCGACGGCTCCCTGCAAGTCAGCACGCTGGGGCCGGATCCGGGATGGGACCGAGAAGGCCTGGCCACGTTCTTCGGACAAGAACCGCTCTTGCGGCGGGTGATGGCCTGGCACATGCCGACGGAGTTGCCCTCGCCGGTGGTCCCGGGCGCGCTCTCTTCCGAAATCCTGAAGAGCTGCGGCGCGAGCGCGGCGGTCCTCGTGCCGCTTCACTACGAAGGCTCGCTGATGGGCGCGTGTCTCCTGGTCTCTCGGGTCCGGAGCCCCAAACAGGAAGCGTTCTTCCGGTTCGCGGCAGGCGTCGCCAACCAGACCACGCAGATCCTGGCGCTGGCTTCCGTGCTCGCCGAGAAAGAGCGCCTGCAACGAGACGCAGCCGAGCAAGCGCGGCTGCTGCGGTTGATCCTCGACAGCATGAACGAAGGCGTGCTGGTCGTGGATCGCGAGAGCCGCGTGCTGCTGCAGAACAAAAGAGCGCAGGACCTGGCTCCGGCCGAGGTCGGCGACACGATCGTCGGCCGCGCCGAGCAGCTCGGCTTGTGCCATCCAAACGGCCAGCTTTTGAGCCCCGAAGACGGCCCGCTGTTCCGCGCCGCCAACGGAGAATCGCTCGACGACGCCGAAGTCTGCCTGCGCCCGCCCGGCACGGAGCAGCTCACGCGTTTCCACGTCACGGCTCGGCCCCTGATCACCGACTCCGGCGAGCTACGCGGCGGAATGGTGGTCTTCCGAGACATCACCGAGGAGAAGCGCGCCGAACACGAGATCTTGGTGTCGCGCTCGCAATGGCAGTCGCTCGTCGAGCACGCGCCTGATTACATCATGAATGTCGATCGCGACGGCCGGGTTCGGTTCATCAACCGGGTCGCGCCGGGCTTCGAGATAGACCAGGTGATCGGCACGCGGCTCGGAGCCGATGTTCCAGACGATCAACAACACCGTATTCGGCGAGCCCTCGACGCGTGCGTCAACCGTGGCGAGAGCACCGAGTACGAGGTCTCGGTGCCGAAACCCGACGGCAGTATGCGGTCGTATTCGTGCGTGCTGGGCCCGGTCCGGCGCAACGGCGAGATCACGGGCGCCGTCGTGATCTCGCGCGACATCACGGAGAAGAAGCTCACGGATACGCTCTTGATCGAGACCGACCGCATGGCATCCGTCGGGGCGCTGGCTTCCGGCATCGCGCACGAGGTCAACAGCCCGCTGTCTTCGCTGTTCGTGAACCTCACGCTCGCGACGCGCGACGCCGAGGTCGCCACCGCGGGTCACGACCTCGGCCCCGCGTTGCTCGAAGAGCTGAAGGACGCGCGCGAGGCGGCCGACCGTGTGCGGCAGATCGTCGCCGATTTGCGGATCTTTACCGGCTGGGACGGAGAACGGCGCGGACCGGTAGACGTCGAGGATCTGCTCGAGAGCACGCTGCGCACCGCCCGCTACGAAATTCGTCACCGCGCGCGCGTCGAGACGCATTACCAAAAAGTGCCGTTGATTCGCGCGGACGCGGCCCGGCTCGGCCAGGTGTTCCTGAACCTGATTTTGAATGCCACCCACGCGATCCCGGAAGGCAATCCGTCCAACAACGAAATTCGCGTCAGCACCAGCGTCGACGGCGCTGGCCGCGTCGTGGTTCGCGTCGCCGACACGGGAGCCGGTATCCCCTACGAGCTCCAGCCCCGGGTCTTCACCCCGATGTTGTCGACCAAGCCGCGCGATGGCGTGATCGCCCTCGGGCTGTCCGTGTGCAAGCGGATCGTGACCGAGCTCGGCGGCGAGATCGGCTTCACGAGCGAGCCCGGGAAGGGCACCGAGTTCACCGTGGTGTTGCCTGCGAGCCCCTTCGTGGAAGTTCAACCGCAGCCTGTGGTCGCGAGCGCGAGCGCGCCGGCCAGCGCGGAGCTGCGACGCGCGCGGGTGCTCGTGATCGACGACGAGCCTGCGGTCGCAGCAGCGATGAAGCGCGTGCTCGCGCCCGAGCACGACATCACCGTCGTCGACAGCGGTGCCCGCGCGCTGGAGCTGATCCAGAGCGGCGCCGACTTCGACGCAATTTTCTGCGACGTGCTGATGCCTCAGATGTCCGGCATCGATCTGTACGAGAAAGTTGTCCACTCTCTACCCGAGCAGGCCAAGCGCTTCGTGTTCGTGACCGGCGGCTCGTTCACCGCCCGCGCTCAGGCCTTCCTCGATAACGTGCCGAATCCCCACGTCGAAAAGCCGTTCAACGTCGCGACCCTCCGCTCGCTCATCTCCGATTCGCTGCGTCAGAAGTGATTCGGGCGCGGCGCCAGGGGCAACGTTTCGAAAACCGTGACGGATTCGGCTCCGCCACGCCACCTAGGAATACATGTCGACCCCCAACCGTGCACGTCTCCGATGCTCGAGCTGGATCGCGGCCCTGGCGCTGCTCTCTGCCTGCAGCTCCGACACTGAACCCGGCGCGGGCGGCTCCGGTGGGCAGCAGGCCACGGGCGGCTCGACCCCGACCGGCGGCAAATCGGCAGGGAGCGGGGGCGTCGCAACCGGAGGCTCCGCCAGCGCCACTGGCGGCGCTACGGGCGGCTCGAGCAGCCCCACGGGAGGCGCAGCTACGGGTGGCGTTAGCGC
>JALYWZ010001000.1 GCA_030852505.1 Myxococcota bacterium
GGGCCGTACGTCGAGGACGAGGACGGCAACCGGGGCAACGTGCCGGAGGACCTTCCGCCCGACGAGCTGACGGTCGAGAAGGCGAAGGAGCTGCTGGCGAACCCGGCCGGTGCGGAGCGCGAGCTCGGCGCGCTGTGCGAGCGGCGCCGGCTCCGCGCGGATCTCGAGCGCCGTGAACGGCTCGACCGGCCCCGGATCGCGCTGCGGCAGGATTGTGACGGCCTCGGGCGGCGGTTCCTCGGACTCGACCACCAGCGTCTCGACCACTGCGCGCGGCGAACGCATCTCGACGAGCAGCGCCGAAAGACTCGAGCGCAGCCGGCCGCAGCGCGTGATCTGCACGAGGCCGGCGAGGCTCGCGAACGAGGCGTCTGCCGGGGTTCCGAGCGGCGTGAGGCCCAGCGCGCGCACCACGAAATGCGTGCTGTTCGGGCCGAGCAGCGCGACCGTGACGCACGGCGCGCGCTTTTCAGCCGGCGCGTCGAGCGTCGAGAAGATCAGCGCCGGATCGCCGCGTTCGACGAAGCGTACCTTTTGACGCGTGACTTTTCCGGAGCGCTGCCACGCGCTGGCCAGTTTGCTCGCGTCCTCCGCGAGGTCGGCGCGACTGGGAGCCGCCGCCGTCGTCGCCCCGAGGATCGCGCACAGACCGGCTGCGCGCGCCGGCTTCACGGATCAGCGCGCTCCGTGAACGGCGACTCGACGAAGCTCTTGCTCTCGTCGCTCCAGATGAACAGCCGGTGCTTGGTGACCTCGCCCTGGTCCACGGCGGTGACGAGGTAGGAAAGCTCGTAGGTCGGCCCGCCCGTTCCTCCGAGCGTCATGCTCGCGGCGTCTTCTGCGCTGAAATAAGAACCGCAGTCGAGGTGCGAGTGGAAGAACACCTTGACCGGCTTGCCCGCGGCGTCGCCCTCCGAAAGCGCGCGCTCGAACTTGCGGCTGTTGATCTTGAAGTACTCGCGGCCGGTGCGCGGGTGCCCTTCGGGATCGACCTCGTGGTACTTGTTGGCCAGGTTCTCGAGCTCGATCGCCTGATCGGCGTAGAGCGGCTCGGTGGCGGGCCCCGAGAGGTAACCGCACGCCTCTTCGTCGCGCGCGTAGGCCTCGCGCGCGGCCTGCTCCACGACGCGCAACGCCGCGGCGGAAATCGCCAGGTTACCTCGAGTCCAAGCTTTGCTCATGGGGGGTTGGTTTTCTTGGGGTTTCGGGGGCCGTGCCGATCGTGATCTGCTCACGGCAAGACTGCTCACCAGGTGTAGCGCTTTTCCCACTTCATCGGCGCGAAGTAGCGATCGCCGCGATCACACGCGATCGTGACGACGCAGCCGCCGCCTTGCTCCTTCTGCGCGCGTTCGGCAAGCTTCACGGCCGCCCAGACGTTCGCGCCCGTCGAGTGGCCGACGTGGAGCCCTTCCTCGGCGGCGAGCCGGTCGGACATGTCCCAGCCGGCTTCGGTCGGAACACTCAGGATCTCGTCCGGGAGATCCTTGTCGTAGATCGGCGGGACGATCGAGCTCGGCATGTGCTTCAGCCCCTCGAGCCCGTGCAGGGCTTCGAGCGGCTCGGCAGCGACGCAGTAGATCTTGCGCGAGTGCTCGTGCAGGCGCCGCGTGGTGCCCATGGCCGTGCCGCTCGTGCCGAGGCCGGTCACGAAATGCGTGATCCGATCGCCCAGCGCGTCGAGGATCTCCTGACCCGTGCCGTGATAGTGCGCCGCGGGGTTCGACGGGTTCGAGTACTGGTCCGGGTAGAAGTACTTGTCGGGGTTCTCTTCGACGATCTTGCGCACCAGGCGGATCGCGCCGTCCGAGCCCTCCATCGGATCGCTGAAGATGAGCTCGGTGCCGAAGGCCTGGGTGATGTCCTTGCGCGCCTTGGTCACGTTCTTCGGCATCACCAGCGCCACGCGGTAGCCGAGCGCCGCGCCGACCAGCGAATAGGCAACGCCGGTGTTGCCGCTGGTCGAGTCGATCAGGATCTTGTCCTTCGTCAGGCGGCCGTCCTCGATCGCATCGAGCATCATGCGCTTGGCGGGCCGATCCTTGACCGAGCCGCCCGGGTTGCAGAACTCGAGCTTGACGTAGACTTCGACCCCGGGGGCCGAGCGCGCGACGCGCTCGAGCCGCACGAGCGGCGTGTTGCCGACCGCGTCCAGGATCGAGCTGAGCCGCCGGGAGCGGAACAGGTTCCGATTCATTGGGTTCTCACGACAGAAAGCAAGTGGGACAGGGCCTGGTGCGCGCCGCGCGCCACGGCAAACGGCCCGCTGAAGCGGAAGCTCCGTGCGTGCGGAAAGCTGGGCGGCGTGGCAGCGCGCGTGATCGAGCCGCGTTCGACGCCCGCACGCACCAGGAA
>JALYWZ010001001.1 GCA_030852505.1 Myxococcota bacterium
CCGCGAACCGCCTCCGCGAACCGCGACCGCTGACAGCGCGGGTGACGTTGGCTCTCCGCGCTTTCCCATTGTGCCGGCGTGCTCGGCGGCGTCCAGGCCGCTTCGCGCCGGCTGCGCCGGTGCCCTGCGGGCAGCCTGGAGCCCGCCTGCGCGCGCTGACTTGGGGCTGCTGGTGCTTCGCACGTGAGCGAAGCGCGGAAAGGTAGCCATGGCTCTTCAAGTTGCAGGGTTGAGTTTGGAGGCGATCGAGGCGCTGCGTCCGTTGGTCGTGCGCGTCCAGCGGCGGGACCGCTCGCTCGCCGATCAGTTGAGGCGCGCAGCAACCAGCGTGGCGTTGAACATCGCCGAAGCAGATGCTTCGGATCCGGGAAATCAACGCGCCCGGTTTCACACCGCCGCGGGGAGCGCCGCGGAATCGCTCACGGCGCTGAAGGTGGCGGTGGCGTGGGGTTACTTGGCGGCCGAAGACACGGCGGCCAGTTCGTCGCTGCTGCGGAGGATCTGCGCCATTCTGTGGAAGCTGTCGCAGCGCTGACAGTCCCCGTCGGCTCGCGCGGGCATTCTCGCTCGCGCGAGCCACCCATCTTGGGCGAGGCGTTGGGTCAGGGGCATCCGGGCTCGAACGCGCAGGTGGCGGCACAAGCGGGGTTAGCGGTGCCGTTTCCCGAGCTCCGAGCGCTGCCGGTCCAACCCGAGGCGGCGAGGGTGGCGATGAATGCGTCCACCTGACACTGACAGACCGCCGAATTGTCCTGGATTGCGATGGGTCCTGCGCCGCTGACGCGGAAGCCCCGACCCAGTGAGAGGTTGGGTACCTCGGAGTTTCGGTAGTCGAGCGCCCCGACCACCAGTCCTGACGACGAGCCAATGCTCCCGCCGAGGTGGCGGGCGGCGGTCCGCAGGGTTCCCGTTACGCGTTCGAGTGAAGGAAGCCACCAACAACCGGTGTTTTCAGTCTCCTCCGGTAGCGAAAGGTCCCCGTTCACGCGCTCGAGCGCTGGGAGCAGGTTGGGCGAGACTCGAAGGCTGGAAACGACGGAGCTGATAGAGACGTCGCCTCCGACGGTTGTCAGCGCTCCCGCGAGATTGCGTGCGTTCGGTGGAAGGGTCAGCTGCAGATCACCCCCGACCGAGGTCAAACCTTCCAGCAGATGGGCCGCGTCGAGATCGGATCGGGGCCAATACACGACCAAGTCTCCCGGAATCGTAGTGAGCGCGTTGAGCCCCGTGATTCCGGCTGGGAAGGTCGCATTGTCGATGAGCACATCGACGCCGACGTTTTCTAGCGAAAAGAGCCCCAGTTCCCAATACTTCGCGCCTGGCCAGCTCACGCCGCTGTCCTTTATCGGGTGCACCGCCACACTCGCGGAGACTGTCGTCAGGCTCGGGAAGCTTCCGGCGGTCGTCGAATCTCCGAAGTCTCCTGGAGCAGCTCCGGGCCGCGGCGTGCAAGTGTAAAAGCCGTGAAGGGTCAGATCGAGTGAACCGCCGATCCGCTCCAGTCGCTCGAACTCAACTCTTTCGACATGCCCGCCATCCAGCGTCAGGTCACCGGTTACTTCGACGAGGTTGGGCAGGGAAAATCGTTGGTCAGGGAGATAGCAATTATAAGGGCGGTCGCCAATCTCTCCCCCGGCCTGGATCGTGAGATTGCCGCGGACCTCCGTCACACACCCGTACCGTTCCGCGTCGGCCGTACCGTTCAGCGTGAGATCCCCCCTGTGAATCTCGGCTCGCTGGACGGTGATGGTACTGGTGTTGCAACTGATACGTTGTTCGAGTGTCGGGGTCGGACCGAGCTCGGCGAGGCAGGCCGAATCCACGCCAGGTATCGGCGCGCGCGACTCGTTCGAAAACGCCTGAATCGAGGCGGCCCCGCACGGCCCTGGCGGCCAAAAGCGCTCGGGTAGTCGGAGGCTGACAGCCCACCGATGATCGCGCGACACGCTGGTCGAGCCAACGACCGTGTAGCTGCCGTCGGGTTCACGCGCCTGAATAGAGATAGTAGTGCCGGGCTCATAGGGATAGACGCCTTCGAAACTAATGACGGTGCCGCTCACGCTCGAGTTGCTCTGAGGGCTGCTGACGCAGGCGGCGGTGAGGAGTGCGCCGGCGACGGACAAGAGGCTCTGCACAGAGCCTGTGCCCCGTTCGTGAATGCGAGTCATGGGCGCGATGGTGGCCAATGGCCGTGGCTCCGCAAATGGTCATTTGTGGTCCCCGCGATGCGTGCGCTTTTGCTGCGGCGTTACATTCCACGCCACCGACCTTGCTCGAAGGACTCAGGCTCGCAGTGGCCTGGGGTTACCTGGTGGCGGAGGACACCGCGGCCAGCATTCTGTGGAAGCTGTTCC
>JALYWZ010000282.1 GCA_030852505.1 Myxococcota bacterium
ACCCGGAGCCGTGAGAGCGCGCGCCAGGTCCGCGCCGGACGGCGAGCCCCCGACGCGCCAGCGAGCGAGCGCCTCGCGACAACCGCGTTGGTCGCTGATCGGGATCTCGAGCGACAGCGTCATGGGCAGGCGCGAGCCGACCTCACCCGCTGCTCTGGCGCGGTATGCGAGTCGATAGACGAGGCGCGTCTCCCCGCAGCTCCCCGGGCGAAACGCGGCTCGATCGGCGCGGTTCACGGCTGCCACGAGCTCGAACCGCACGTTGTCCGCCTCAAGCCAGCGCACGTCGAACAACCGGTGAGAGTAGCGAGCGACGCCGACGCCCGCGGCAGGATCGCCCGCGGCCAGCGCTCGCACGTCGGCCTTCAGCGTCGCGACCACGGACGCGTAGCGGGGCGCCTCGAGCAGGCGGCGATTGCTCACGGCCCCCGTGCCCGGGCCGATCAGGAAATCCCCGAGGGACAGGCCAGCGCGTTCGAGCTCGACGACGGCGCTCGGCTCGCTGACGACGAGCACGGGCTCCGCTTCCAGCGGCGGCGCGAGCGGAGCTACCGTTGGCGCAGGCGGCGAGTGCCGTGCCTTCGAGCTCCCCGTCGCAGCGGGCGGGCTGCTCGGGGCGCGCGCGCTGTCCTTCGGTGCGCACGCGAGCAGCACCGCGAGCACCCCGAGGACACGGCCGAGCTCCGTCAACGCCGGCAAAAACCAGACGACACGCATGGTTTTCGAAAATCGATCCACCAATCCTAGCAGGGGCGCGCAG
The DNA here is from genome assembly GCA_030852505.1 of Myxococcota bacterium. Lineage (GTDB taxonomy): Bacteria > Myxococcota_A > Polyangia > Polyangiales > Polyangiaceae > PMG-095. The sequence continues at coordinate 761 of JALYWZ010000282.1, forward strand.
CACCCGGAAAAGCTTGGGAAAGCCGCCCGGGAAAGATCGGTTACTTAGGCGCGCCGCGCCGCTCGGGAACGGCGAGCCCATTGCCTTTTCCGCCGAATTCGGCACATAAAACGCCCCAAAATGTCGATGACACGCTTCTCTCAGACGCTCCGTTTCTCGTCCAGCCGGGCGCGCACCGCGCTCTTCGCCCTGAGCCTCGGTCTCGTCACCGCCTGCGGTGGCGGCGCCAAACCGGCGGCGACCGCGCCGAGCGGCGCGAGCGAGCCCTCGGACGACGCGCCGATCACCGACGCGCCGAAGCCGCCGAAGGCCACGGGCAATCCGCTGAAGGGCGTGAAGCTGTGGGTGGATCCGGAGTCGCTCGCTCAGCTGCGCGCCAACGCCCTCCGCGAGAGCGCGCCGGACAAGGCCGCGCTGCTCGACAAGATCGCGAAGCAACCGCAGGCGCTGTGGCTCGGGGAGTGGAACAGCGACGTGTTCCGCAAGGTGCAGGTCGTGACCAACACGGCGGCCAAGGACGGCGCGCTGCCGATCTTCGTCGCCTACAACGTGCCGGGCCGCGACTGTGGCCAGCACTCCGCGGGCGGCCTGAAGACGGGAGACATGTACCGCCGCTGGATCCGCAAGGTTGCGGCCGGAATCGGCGAGAACGGCGCGGTCGTCGTGCTCGAGCCGGATTCGCTGGGCCTGGTCGACAACTGCCTCACGCCCGAGCAGGTAGACGAGCGCATGTTCTTGCTGCACGACGCGATCAAGGTGTTGCGCCAGAACCCGAAGACCATCGTCTACCTGGACGCCCTGCACTCGAAGTGGGCCGAGGTGGACGTGATCGTCGAGCGCCTGAAGAAGGCCGGCGTGGAAGACGCCAACGGCTTCGCCATCAACACCTCGAACTACCGCGCCGACGACGAGCTCATCCCCTACGGCAAGGCCGTCAGCGAGAAGCTCGGTGGCGCTCACTTCGTCATCGACACGAGCCGTAACGGCGCCGGCCCGCAGGGCGTGGAATGGTGCAACCCGCCTGGCCGCAAGCTCGGCAAGGCACCCACCACCGAGACCGGCAGCGAAGTGATCGACGCTTTCCTGTGGCTCAAGCGCCCGGGCGAGTCCGACGGCGAATGCAACGGCGGCCCCCGCGCCGGCGTGTTCTGGGACGAAAAGGCCTTCGAGATGGCGCAGTAGAGCGAGCTCGCTCTACCAGACCCACGATAGCCTGGTCGCGACGTCGCCGAACCCCTTCGCGCCCACGATCCGGTAAATCACCATCTCCTTACACGACTCCAGGGGCACCAGACCGAAGTCCCTGGAGTCGTAAGGCAAGAAGCGGTTGTCACTGACGAGCACGGCGCTCCCCGGCTCGGCGGCGAGCGTCACGGGCTCGCGTTGCCTGCCCTTGGGGATGCCGCCGCGCAGGTGGACGCGGCCGACGAGGTCTTCCTTGTCGAGAGGCTGCTCGATCTCTTGCTTGGTCGCCGGATCCGTCACGGTGAAGGTCGGGCTGTCGGCGTTCTCGTTGCTCATGCGGCGGTTGTTGACGGACAGCTCGGCGCCGCGGATCTCCACCTTGTCGCGGCCCACGCCGACGATGCGGCCGATCACCGAGCGCTGTTCGGCGTTGGGCTCGGCGCACAGCGCGAGATCGCCGAAGCCGGGCTTGGTCAACCGCCAGAGCAGGATCCAATCGCCGCCAACCAACGTGGGCGCGATGGACGCCTGCAAATAGGGGTCGTCCGTCGGGATTTTGTACCAGCGGATCGCGGTCGCGCGCGCCAGGCCGATCAAGACGCCGAAAAAAATCGCCAGGTACGCGATCAGCCGCGGGAACGAGCGACGCACGGGCTCTCAGCCTAGCAAACGCGGGCGCTCAGCGACAATCGACCGGAGGCAACTCGGCGACGCCGGCGCCTTCGGCGACGAGCGCGGCGCTGGCGAACACGGCGCGAAACGCGTCGAGCCGCGAAAGCTCGGTCAGGCCGAGTGACGCCTCGTCCCCGTCCATCACGCTGCGCGAGACGACGCCCAGGATCCGCCCCGTGCTGAGGCTCACGGCGGGGCCGCCCGAGTCCCCCGGGCAAATCGCCGCTTGTAGTTGGAAGTGTTCCGGCGCCACGCGCGTGACGGCCGAGCCGTTGCGCACCTTGCGGTAGACGCCGTCGCCGCTCTGCGCACAGCGCCCGAAGCCGATCGGCATCACCTCCACCCCTTCGAGCGGGGCCTGGTCGAGCTCGGGAGCGCGGGTCTTCACGCCGTGCACCGCGCGCTCGAGCACGAGCACGGCGATGTCGCCGTCGCCCGCGCCGTGACCGCAGCTCGGAGCCACGATGCTCTTCACCGATACCTCGCCCCAGGGGAAGTGCCCGCCGCCGAGCTCGATGCGCACCCGCTCGGGCTCCATGTCGCGCGCTTCGAAATTTCCGTTCGCCGAGCGCACCGCGACGCAGTGGTGCGCGGTGAGCACGCGATCCGGCGCGATCAGCGCGCCCGTACAGGTGACGTTGCCGGCAACCACACGCACCACGAAATCGTCTTCGGTCGACAGCTGCACGTCCGGAGGCTCACTCGGATCGCGCTCGACCTCGTCGGGCGAGGCGGCAGGCTGCGGCTCCGGCGCTTTTACGGCCGGTGCCTGCGGCAAGAACAGATTGCACGCGGAAACGAGGAGCGTCAGGACGAGGAGGCTGGCCCGCATCAAAGTGCCGCCCTCGAAGCTCGCATGTGCTTCGGGTCGGAGTCGCAGTGTCGCACGACTCATCAACGAACGCGAGGGCGGTTCGCTTCCACGGCGCGCGCGGTTCGTCGGACTTACATCGGAGCAGGGCGACGCGCGGCGTCAGTAGCTTCGGTATCGGGTGTCGGGTATCAGGTGTCCAGTGTCGTTGCGCGGCTTGGTCTTGACCGGAATTTTGTACGGCGTACTCGGCTGCTCCAGAAAAGAAGCCGCGCCACGCGCGGAGAGCTCGAGTCGTCCGGCAATTGCGGCGCTCGGTCGCCTCTCGAGCTCCGAGCTCCACCTACCTCCCGGGAGTGGACCGTCGCGGCGCCGCCCGCTCTTGCTCTTGCTGCACGGCTACGGCGACGACGGCGCGCACTTCGTCACCTCCTCGGGTTGGGCGGATTTCGCGGGCAAAGAGGCGATCGCCTGGCTCGCGCCCGACGGCTCGCTCAGCAGCTCGGGCAAGCGCTTCTGGAACGCGGGCGAGAGCTGCTGCAACTTCGACCGGGCATCCGTCGACCACGTGGGCGAGCTGCGCGCGGCGCTCGAAGCCGCTCTGGCCACCGGCGCCATCGACCCCGAGCGGGTGTTCGTGGTCGGGTTCTCGAACGGCGGGTTCATGGCTCACCGCCTCGGGTGTGAGCTCGGCGGACTGGTCAAAGCTGTCGTCAGCATCTCGGGGGCGGGCCCCCCGCCACCCCAGAGCTGTCCCGCGACCGCACCCGTGCGGGTGCTCGAGGTGCACGGCGACGCCGACCCGGTCGTCAGCTACCAGGGCGGGCGCGTGTTCCGTCACGGCAGCGAACGCGAGCACCTGTCGGCGGAGAGCACCGTCGAGGGTTGGGCGGAGCGGCTCGGCTGCGACGGGCCGCCCGAACCCGTCCGCGATTTCGACTTGGAGGCGCGCATCCCCGGCGACGAGACGCGCGTGTCGCGATTTCGAAATTGCCGTCGCGGCGCCGTCGAGCTCTGGACCGTGCACGGCGGCCGTCACCTGATCGGCTTTCACGCTCCGGCGCAGCAAGCGATCTGGAGCTTCTTGAACGAGCGCTGAGCTCCGCGCGAGCGTCGCGCGTTTCGCTCGAGTTTCGCCGCGGCTACGTTTCGAAATACTCGAACGAGTGTATCGACGATGCTCGACTCATCGTTGACCACGCGCGCTACGGATCGTGAATAATCACAACCCCGCAGATGGAGAAGCTCACTCCCGTAGCGAAGCTGTTGATCGCCGGCGTGTTCGTGGTTTGCGGCGCGGTCGGCTACCGCACGCACAAACATCGCTTCGTGCCGGTTGCTCCCGAACACGCCGCGGCGACGGCAAGCTCCGCCTCGAAACCGGCGGCCTCCGCAGAGAGTCGTGCCGCGCGTCCGTTCCGGATCGCGGTCTCGCAATGGCCGGGGCACATGCCGCTGCTCGTGGCCGCCGGCGGGCTCGAGACGCAGCCCGACTCACCTGCGGCGCGCGAGGGCCTGAAGTTCGAAATCGTCTTCATCGAAGATGCGCCGAGCAAGAACAAGGCGCTGATCGACGGCGAGATCGACGCCGTCTGGCAAACGGTCGATGAGCTGCCGATTTCTCTCGGCGGTTATCGCAAGGCCGGCGTGGACGTGAAGGCTTTTCTGCAGATCGATTGGTCGCGCGGCGGCGACGCTTGTGTCGCCTCGCGGGAGCTGCAAAAGCCCGAAGATCTGAAGGGCCGCGCCTCGGCGATGCTGCTGTTCTCGCCGGACCACACCGTGTTCGAGTTCATGATCTCGAACTCACGGCTGAGCGCCGCCGAGCTCGCCGAGGTGCGCAAGGCCGCGTTGTTCTCGGCCGACGACTTCACGTTCGGGCGCAAGCTGTTCGAGGAGGGCAAGGTGGACCTCGCCTGCTTGTGGGAGCCGGACGTGACGCTCGCGCTGCAGAGCCGCCCCGGCGCTCATCGGCTGTTCTCGACCGCCGACGCCACGGAGCTCGTGGCGGACGTGCTGCTCGCGAAGAAGTCGTTCCTCGACGAGCACGCCGACTTCGCGCAGAAGCTCGCGCGGGTGTGGTTCGAGGCGGTGAAGGAAGCGGAGGAAGATCGGCCCAGGGCCGCCAAGCTGATCTCGACCGTGGCCTCGCGCTTCCGTGACGAGCTCGGCTACGAAAAGACGCTGGCAGCGCTCGGCTGGGCCAAGTGGACGACGCTCTCGGACAACGTGCGCTTCTTCGGCCTCGACGGGCAGAGCCCGGCCTTCGACCGCGTCTACAATCAGGCGGACGGGATCTGGATCAACTATCCCCAGTCCGAGATCCACGACCGCTTCGCGCCGGTCACGCTGCGCGACGACCGAGCCGTGCGCGCGGTCTGGGAGCAACGCGGCAAGCCTGCGCCCGAGCCGAGCGAAGCCTACGAGCCCCGCGTCGCGCGCGTGGGTGCGCCGCTGCTCACCAAGCCGGTTTCGATCGGCTTTTCGAGCGGCAGCGCGGAGCTTCTCGCGGAGGCGATCGCGGCCGTCAACACGCAGGTGTTGCCGCAGATCGAGATCGCGCGTGGTATGTCCGTGCGCATCGAAGGCAACACCGACAGCCTGGGCGACCGCGCCGCCAATCAAGAGCTCAGCGAGCGCCGCGCGCGGGCGATCGTCGACTACCTGGTGCAGCGCGGTGTACCGCCGCAAAGGCTGATCGCGCGCGGCAACGGCTCGGCCAACCCGGTCGCGCCGAACGCCACCCCGGAGGGTCGCGCGCAGAACCGCCGCACCGACATCCTATTCATCCGAAACACCGGGCGATCGCCCGAGCGGCGTTCGAAGCGCAGCGAAACGGCCGCGCGCGCCCCCTGAGCCCATCCCATGGCGAATCGCTACCTCTCCTCCGCGTTCAAGCTTCAATACAACCTGATCCTACTCGGCGGCTCGGCGCTGTTGTCGCTTGCCGCGGCCTCGCCCGTGCCGCTGCTCCTCGGGCTCGCGGCCGAGCTGCTCTGGCTAGCGCTCGCGCCGACCCTGCCCGCGTTCCGGCGCTGGGTCGACCGC
>JALYWZ010001002.1 GCA_030852505.1 Myxococcota bacterium
CAAGAAGGCCGAGGGCGTGATCGTCGCCGATCCCCGCGCGGAGCTGGAGAAGGCCGCGCGTGAGCTGACGGCGCAGGGTGCCGCGCTGCGCGTCGCGCTGATCGCGCTGCCGCGTGGCGAAGCGCTGCGCTTGATCGAGGCCGTGCCGAGCTTTCAGCTCGCGGTGCTCGGCAAGGCGTCCGATCAAGGCGACGCCAACGACGCGCCGGTGCCGCCGACGGAGATCGGAAAGACGCTGGTGGTCGAAGGGCCGAACCACTTGCAGGGCCTCTACGTGGTCGACTGGTTCGTGAAGGACCAGCGCTTCGAGTTCGTGAACGGCGACCGCTCGAGCGAGCAAAAGGCGGAGCTCGACCGGCGCATCGCCGAGCTCGAAGAGCGGATCCGGGCCGCGGAGAAGAGCGCGACCGTCTCCCAGGCGGACCTCGAGGCACGCCGCAAGGACCTTTCGGCCGTGCGCGCCGAGCGCAGCAAGCTCGATCAGCACAGCGCACCGCCCGAGCAGAGTTACTACCGGGCGAAGCTCGTCGAGGTGCGCGAGAATCTCGGCACCGACCCGAACGTCAAGCTGCGGCTCGACGAGTATTACAAGCAGGTCAACGAGCACAACCGCGTCGAGCTCAAGGACAAGAAACCCCCGCCGGTGCCCGAGGGCGGCAGCGGCTTCATCGGAGCCAAGGAGTGCGCCTCGTGTCACGAGGAGGAGCAAGCCTTCTGGAGCACGACGCGCCACGCACACGCGTACGACACGCTCGCCAGGCAGAACAAACAGTTCAACCTCGACTGCGTGGGTTGCCACGTGACCGGTTACGAAGAGCCCGGCGGCTCAACGGTCACGTTCGTGGACCAGCTCAAGGACGTGCAGTGCGAGAACTGCCACGGGCCCGGCTCGCGTCACGCCGCAAAGCCGACTGACAAGAGCTTGATCGTCGGAACGCCGTCACCGACGCTGTGCGCGCCGAAGTGTCATCACCCGCCGCACGTCAAACCGGACTGGAACGTGGGTGAGGCGTGGTTGAAGATCATCGGCAAGGGCCACGGCCGGGGACAGTGATCAGGCCATCGCCGCCCCCAGAAACCGCCCGCGACGGTAGCTCCAGGCGCAGACCAGCGCGAACGCGATGTACGTCAGCGCCACCACTTGCCAGAGCGTGACGATCGTCACCCCCGGGGTTACCGCGACGAGCAGGCTCGCCGGCAGCTGAAACAGCAGCACTACCGACGCGTCGAGGCGTAGCGCCTGGCGTGCGGCGCCGGCGCCCTGGATAGCCGAGCCGAGCACCACGCCGACCCCGAGCCCGATGTAGCTCAGGCCCACCCACTGGAAATAGCCGATGGCGAGCGCGATCACCGCCGGATCCGAGTCGAAGAAGCCGACGATGTTCGCGCCGAACGCGCGGTACGAGAGCGCGAGCAACGCCATCGCCAGCGCCGTGTAGCTCGCGGCGAGCCAGCCGCTCTTCTTTGCGCGCTCGGGGTTGGCCGCGCCGAGGTTCTGCCCCACGAACGTCTGCGCCGCGCTGCCCCAGCCGAGCGCCACGAACAGCGCCATCGTCTCGAGCCGGAACGCGATCCCGAGCGCCGTGGTCGCGGTCTGATCGGTCTCGCTGGTGAAGAGACGCGCGACCAGCGAATGCGTGAGGAGCATCGCCAGGATCCGCACTACGAGCTGCGCGCTCGACGGCCAGGCCTGACCGAGCAGGCCCCGAAGCAGCGGAAAATCGGCGCCGGTGATCGAGCGCCGGTCGAACAACTTGAAGCGGCGCATCAACAGCGCGACCAACGGCAGGAGCAACACCGCGCGCGCGATCAGCGTGGCCCAGGCCGCGCCCTGGAGCTCCATGCGCGGGATGCCGAGAGCGCTCGCGAGTGGCGGCCCCCACTGGAAACCCGGCGGCGCAGGGCCGGGCCCGTACACCATCAGCGTCGCGAGCAACAAATTCAGCGCGTTGGCGATCACCAGCAGCGCGACCGGGCTCTTGCTGCTGCCGAGGGCGCGCGCGACGCTCGTCAGGTGCAAGAGATAGAAGATGGTGAAGCTGCCGCCCATCATCACCGACAGGTACGGCACGCCGAGCTCCGCCACGCGTCCCTTGGCGCCCACGACGGAGACCACCAGCCACTCCGCTCCCAAGCCACCGCCGAGCGCGAACAGCACGGACAGCGCGAACACGAGCAGCAGCGACTGCCACGCGACCTTCCGCACCCCGGCGTGGTCTCCGCGGCCCTGGCGGTGGCTGAGCATCGCGCCCGTGGCGACGGTGAGGCCGTAGCTCACGATCGTGCCGAGCGCGGCCAGCTGATCGCAGATGCCGATCGCGCCGAGCGCGGGCCCCGCCATGTCACTGCCC
>JALYWZ010000283.1 GCA_030852505.1 Myxococcota bacterium
ACGTCGCGCAGCCGGTTCGCCTCTCAGGTCGCCGCCTCCGCCCGCGCGCCGCGCAGACCGCTCGCGAACAGGCTCCGGACCGACTCTGCCTCCGCCGCTTGCGACAGCCAGCGCTCGACACGGAACGCGTCGAGCGCGAGCTCCGAGCGCGCCGTGCCGAGCCCGCGCTCGACGTCGCGCTTGCGCTCGCCCGGGTTCGCGAGCAGATCGCGGAGGGACGTGAACAGCAGCATGTACGCGAGCAACCCGACCACCACGAGGATGCCGGCGTTCACGACGATGATCTTCCAGCGCATGGCAGACCCCTTGTCGCACGCTCGAGCCGAGGCGTTGAACGAGCCCTCGGCCGAGCCCGAAGCTGTACGTTACTCCCCGTGAACCCCGAGCTCTATGCAAATATCCCGGCTGAGGTAGGCTGGGCAGGCACATCGAGAAAGCCATGCTGCTCGTAGACGACGCCCTGTTTCTCGAGCATCGAGCGCGCGAGCCGCACCCCGAGCGCCCCGAACGGCTGCTCGCGGCGCGCCGCGCCGTGGAAGGCTTGCGCGCGCGCGTGCCGGTAGCCGAGCTCGCGCCGCGTGACGCGACCGACGACGAGCTCTGCCGCGTGCATACACCGGCCTACCTGGAACAGTTGGGCCGTTGGGCCGGCAAATCCGGCATGGCCGACGCCGACACGTTTCTCTCACCCCAATCAGTGGCGGCTGCGCGACGGGCAGCCGGCGGCGCCGTCGCTCTCGCCGAGGCGCTGTGGCGCGGAACGGCAGAGAGCGGTGTCGCCGTGGTGCGTCCACCCGGGCATCACGCACTGCCGGATCGCGCCATGGGCTTTTGCTTGCTGAACAACGTCGCGGTCGCGGCGGCGCACGCTCGGTCGCTCGGCGCCGAACGCGTGGCGATCCTCGACTGGGACGTGCACCACGGCAACGGCACCGAGGACATGTTCTATGCCGATCCCTCGGTGTTGTACGTGTCGCTGCACCAGGCACCGTATTACCCGGGGACGGGCGCGGCCTCCGACATCGGCACGCACGACGGGCGGGGCTACACCGTGAACGTTCCGCTCTCGGCAGGCGCTCGCGATGCTGTTTATCTGGCCGCCTTCGAGCGCGTGATAGGCCCGATTCTGGAGGCGTATCGGCCGAGCCTGATGTTGGTGAGCGCCGGGTTCGACGCGCACGAGCGCGATCCGCTCGGAGGCATGGCGCTCACCGATCTCGGTTACGCAGCTCTGTCGCGGCGCCTGCTCGGCGTGTTGCCCGAACACTGTGCGCTCGGCCTGGTGCTGGAGGGCGGCTACGACCTCGCCGGGCTCGAGGGCGCGCTTGGCGCGAGCCTCGGCGCAATCGCTGGAACCGAAGCCGAAACCGCGCCCGAGCTCAGCGCCGAGCCCATCGATGCCGCGCATGCGGCTGAGATCCAGCGCGCCCTCTCGGCTCTCGGGTCGAGCTGGAAGCTCGGCTGAACGAGCGATCGGCCGCGCGAGCGCCGCCCTCCCCTTCCGAGTTGCATCTCCCCCCGGACGTGCGCTAGACCGCTGCTTACCGGCAGGTTCGCCTGCTCGGAAACGCCCTCTACGGTGGGTATAGCTCAGTGGTAGAGCACTGGACTGTGGCTCCGGTTGTCGCGGGTTCGATCCCCGTTACTCACCCCGCAACGCGCCCCGCTTCGTGACCCCGAAGGCTCACGCGGCGGTGGCGCTGTCGTGCAACTCGGTATTTTTCGGGTCGCGCTCGAACCTCGCGAGAGCCTTTGGTTCCAGCGTGGACTTAAGGTAGAAGGCGGCTCTGTCGGCTGCCCGCGCGGAGCGTGGCAGTAGCTTACCTGGTTGGTCCGCGGAGGTTCGTCGATGTCAGCTCGTTTGCATCTCGTGTTGGCCCTCGGGGCTGCGATCGCTTCGATCGGTTGTAGTGACCCGGTTCCGCCCGCTTCCAAGGCCGGCGTCAGCCTGCACGTTTTCGGTACGGGCGCCTGCGCCATCCCGCAGGGCGTGGTGAAGGGTATCGGCCAGCCGCCGCCGGACAGCATGTCCGCCGCGGGCAAGGGCTCGCCGATCTTCGACGGCGAAAGTGGCGTCAAGACCAACTGTCGCGTGTCGAACGGCCCGAACTTCAGCGTCAGCGGCAGCGCCTCGCAGAACCCCATCTCGTTCAACGTGAGCGCGCAGCTCGGCCCGGACGGAAAGGGCACGGGCACCGTCGGTCTGTTCGTCCCGGAAGCGAACGGCAATCTCACCTCACCTGCCGACATGCCGTGTTCGGTCGAAGCCATCGTGACCAGCGCAGGGCCCCAGGTGAAACCGGGAGCGGTCTGGGCGAAGTTCACGTGTGCCGCCGTCACGCAGCCTCCCGCCGATTCTTGCCGTGCCGACGGCGAGTTCGTGTTCGAGAACTGCGACTGAGCGCAGCCCGCTCGAAGCCCCGCGCGCCGCGTGGGGCTTCGAAAGCCAGCTCGGAGAGCGCTCTTACGTCGCGGACTTGTCCGCGACGCTACCCGCAGGCGGTGTCTCGCTGCCTTCGCGGCCGTGCCACGCGCCGCGCGGCATGGTTTCGGACGACAGGCTCGACGTGTCGGTGGCGCTCGGATCGATGCGCACGACGAGCGCTGTGATGTTGTCCTCGCCACCGTGCTCGTTGGCGAGCGCGACCAGGCGCCGGCAAGCTTCGTCGAGGTCGGTGGTGCCCGCCACGATGTCTCGGATCTCCGAGTCGTCGATCATTCCGCTCAGGCCGTCGGAGCACAGCACGTAGACGTCGCCGATCCGCGCGTCGTCGCCTTGCAGGTCGACCACGACGTGCTCCTGCATGCCGAGGGCACGCGTGATCACGTTCTTCGGTAGCTCGCTGCGTTGCTCTTCCGTGAGCTCGGGCATCGCCTGCAGGTAGTCGTTCACCAGCGAGTGGTCGCGAGTCATCTGCTCGATCTGACCGTCGCGGAGGCGGTAGGCGCGGCTATCGCCCACGTGCCCGATGTACATCTTGCCGTTCTTTTCGTTGAACAGCGCGCCGACCACCGTCGTGCCCATGCCGTGGCACTCGCGCGAGCGTGTGCTGCGCTCGATGATCTGACGGTTGGCCAGGCGAATGCCCGTGAGCAGCCGGTTCTCCTCGTCCGAGAGCCGGGAGTCGAAGTGGAACGGCCAGGTGAAGTCCTCACCTACCGCGGAGCGGAAGAAGTCCACGATCGAATCGGTAGCCAGACGGCTCGCCACGTCGCCCGCGCGATGGCCACCCATGCCGTCGGCGACGATGTAGAGCCCCTGCTCACCCAGGATCGCGAAACAGTCCTCGTTGTGGTCGCGCTGCAGTCCGACGTCGCTGATTCCTGCGGCTACTGCACGCATTCGACCATCCCTTCCGAACTCTGATTCACTGCTCCTCGTCGCAACCAGAACCGTTTCATGACGCATTGGCGGTGTCAAGGTCGGCCCACCGGCCGATTCGAGCAGTTTCGCGCAGCTGCCGCGGTGGCGACAACCCGCGGGAGCGATCAGATCGTCAGGATCTCCTTTTCTTTCTGGGAGATGATCTGATCCACGGATTGGCCGGCCTCGGCCACGATTTCTTCGGCCTTCTTCTTCCCGCGCTCGACCTCGTCCTCGCTCGCGCCTCCGCCGGTCTTGAGCTCGGAGAGCATGTCGAGCGCCTCGTGTCGCGCTTTGCGGATCGCGACCTTGCACTCCTCGCCCTGCTTCTTCGCGACCTTGACCAGCTCCTTGCGCCGCTCTTCGCTGAGCGCGGGGATCGGGATGCGGATCAGCTCACCATCGACCTGGGGGTTCAGGCCGAGATCGCTCTCGCGGATGGCCTTCTCGATCGGCTGCACCTGGGATCTGTCCCACGGCTTCACGGTGATGAGGCGCGGCTCCGGCACGTTCACGGTCGCCATCTGCCCGATGGGAGTGCTCGTGCCGTAATAGTCCACGCGTAGCGTGTCCAGCATGCCGGAGTGCGCGCGGCCCGTGCGGAGCTTCGAGAGCTCGCGCCGCAGCGCCTCTTTTGCTTTCTCAGCGCCCTGTTTGAGCTCCGTCAGTACTTCGTCGATCATCGCGAGAAACCCTCGGAATCCGCCGACCTATAACCCGAGTCCGTCCGCTGTTCCACCGCTTCGTCCGGAAGGCTCGCGTTGGGCAGCCTTTGACGACTATCGGGCCCCGCCTTTCGAGGACGCCGGAGAAGCTCGACCCGGTGGGGCCGTTCGCCGCGGCTCGGACTTTTGCCCGGGCAAGGGGCCGGCGTCCTGGGTCGATTGCCAGTGCCGCTCAGCTTCGCGCAGCTTCCGCTCGTTCTCGGCCTCGATCACCGCGCGCGCGCTGGCCGCGACTGCCGCGGCGGCCTGGTCGGCGGCGCGCGTCCTGGTCATGACGTAGTAGCCGAGCACCCCCAGCATCACGCTGGCGCCGGCCAAGGCGCCGCCGAGCACCAGGCCCCGGCGTTGGGGGGCTGCGAACTCTTCCATCTCCGGCCGGTACGAAGCGGCGTGACGCCTGCGCAGCTCGTAGGTCGTGAGCTCGCGCTGCTGCTGGTGCCAGCTCTCGAGCCCCGCGAGCGCCTCGGCGGCCACCTGCACCGACGGAAACCGTTCCGGGATGGCGCGCGCACACGCGAGCTCGAACCAGGTATCGAACGCACGCGGAAGCTCCGGCACGAGCTGGCTCGGCACCGGCATCGGCTCCGCGCAGACCTTCAGCACGACCTCGCCGATCGCGTCGCCGTCGAACGGCACGCGGCCGCACGCCGCCGCGAACACGCAGGCGCCGAGCGACCACACGTCGGACGCTGGCGTGACCGGCGCTGACCCCGTGAAGGCCTCCGGGCTCATGTAGTACGGCGTGCCCACCACCATCCCGGTCTCGGTTTGCGCGAGCGCCATTCCGCCGTCGTTTTCCAGGATCTTCGCGATCCCGAAATCGAGGAGCTTGACGCAGAAACCGAGCCCTTCGGAGTCCGCGTCGCGAGCCAGGAAGATGTTGTCGGGCTTGAGATCGCGATGAACGATGCCCTGCTGGTGCGCGAGTGACAGCGCCCGCGCGGCTTGAGTCGCGATCGCCGCCACGAGCGGCAGCGGCAAACGCGCCTCGCGCGCCAGCCGCTGCTCGAGCGACTCGCCTTCGAGATACTCCATCACGATGTAGGGCTCGCCGTCGGGCGTGACGCCGTGATCGTAAACAGCCACCGCATGTCGGGTCTTGAGCCGCGCGGCCGCCTTGGCTTCGACGTCGAAGCGACGCAAAACCTCGCGACTCGTGGCAAGCCGCGGATGGATGAATTTGATCGCGACGAGATGCCCCAGCGTCGTGTGGCGTCCCGCCCACACCGACCCCATCCCACCTTGCCCCAACAGGCGCTCCACTCGGTAGCGGCCAGCGACGATCTTGCCTTCGTATGCGGGAGGCGGCGGCTGCGTCATCACTGCCCTAATCGAGTCAATCGAGGGTAGCCTACTCCGTAACCGGCGGGCCACAGCACACACCGCAAAAACGCGGGAAATTCCCGATCGCGAGCGGCCCGGCAGCCAGGCATTCACCCCGCTCGAGACGTGGATCGGTCGTGGCATACTCGACGGTGGATGCACATCCGAATCACCACCTGGAACATCCACAAGGCGATCGGGGGCATGGACAGGCGCTACGACCTCGACCGAGTGATCGACGCTCTGGCCGAGCAAGAGCCGGACATCGCGCTGCTCCAGGAAGTCGCAGACGGCATGCCGCGGGCGCACTTCGAAGATCAAACCTGGCTGCTGAGCGAGGCGCTCGAGATGCCGCACATCGCCTACGGGCCCGAGCACCGCTTCAGCAAGGGTGGCTACGGCAACACCATCCTCAGCCGCTACCCGCTGACCGACATTCACCACATCGATTTGCGAGTCGGGCGGCGCAAGAAGCGCGGACTCATCAGCGCGCGCACGCACGTGCGGCAGGACGGGCACACGCGCAGCGTCGTGGTGTTCAACCTGCACCTCGGGCTCGCGGGCTCGGAGCGTGGGCTGCAGCTCGGCAAGTTCCTAGAGTGTCACCCGTTCGCAGGGCTGCACCATCAGACGCCGATCGTCGTGGCGGGCGACCTCAACGACGTCTGGGGCTCGCTCGGGCCCCGCTTCTTGAAGCCGGCCGGCTTCGAGCGAGCGGGCGCTCTGTCGAACACGTTTCCTGCGGCGCTTCCGCTACGGCCGCTCGACGCGATCTTCGTGCGCGGAAACCTGAAGGCCACGAGCTGCGCCCCGCGGCGCAACAAGCTCACGCGCGTCGCGTCGGACCACCTGCCGCTGGTGGCGGAACTCGAGATCGGCCAGCCGCACCCCGAAACCTCCGGTTGACGGCACGCGCGCCAAGCGGTTCTCTTTGCCCCCGCCATGGCAGAGATCCCCGTCCCCACCAGCCTGTCCGCTTGGAAAGCGCTCGAAGCGCACCTCCCCCACGTCGCAGCCCGGCACCTGTCCGAGCTGTTCCGCGAAGATCCGGAGCGCGCCGAGCG
>JALYWZ010001003.1 GCA_030852505.1 Myxococcota bacterium
AACTCGGGACCCAAGAAGCGCGTCGTCTCGATGCGCTGGAGCGCCTCGTCCTGCTCCTCTGCGTCGTCCTCCTCGGGGGCTTCGCCTGCCTCGTCGAGCTCCTCGTCGTCCTCGTCCTCCTCCTCCTCCCGCGCGTGGCGAGGCTCCACCTTGGCGGGCACGAGGATCCGCGACGGCTCGACCCGATCCAGCTCGCGGAGCAACGCGCGCGGCAAACCGGCGCGCACCGCCGCGAGATACGGGCTGTCCTCCTCGAGCTCGAGCTTGAACGTGCGCTCGAAGTGCGCGCTGAAGTCCGCGATCCCGCGGCGGCTGTGGCTGAAGAACAGCACCACGCCGGCATCCAGATCCCAGACCACGTCGGTCGAACGGGTCGCCGGCGCGAGCTTCTTGCGCAGACGGAGGACGATCTTGTCCTTGAGCTCGAGCCGCTCGTTCCGGCTCAGGCGGTCGCGATTCAGGCGCGAGAGCAGGCGCGCTTCCTCGTCGGCGAGCTGCGCTCGGACCATCGCCGGCGGCACGCGGAAGCGATCGGTTCGGAACCCGAGCAACACGAAGCGGTCCTCGAACACCTTGTCCGGCTCGAACTCGAGGTCGAAGGGCCGATCGAGCACGCACCAGCCGCTCGACTCACTGGCCTCCCCGTCGGGATCCAGCGGCTGAAACGCCCGCAAGCGGATCGCCGCGAGGAACGGCTTTCGCACGTCGGTCGGCGGTTTCCCGCGGACGAACAATCGAGTCAGGGTCAGGGAACCACGGCGCGCGCTCACGGGCGCTGCCTAACGGTTCGTGGCCGCCCGGTCAATCTCGGGGTCCATGGAGCCCCAGGCCGGAGGTGGAAACCCGGCCGCCGGCCGCGCGAACAGGAACCCTTGCTGGAAATCCAGGCCGTCGGCGGCCAACACGTCCCGCTCGGCGGCCTGCTCCACGCCTTCGCAGATCACCTGGATGCCGAGGTCGCGCGAGCAAATCTCGGCGATGCCTTTGACGAGGCTGCGCTTGCGCGCCAGCCGATCGACGCCGCGGATCAAGGACACGTCGAGCTTCACCCACTCGGGCTCGAGTCGCGAAAAGCTGGCGAGGCCCGCGTAGCCCGCGCCGAGATCGTCCACCGCGAGCTTGAAGCCGAGCTTGCGCAGCCGGGCGAGCCGCGTGGACAGCCCCTGCACTCCGTCCAGCGCCGAGCGCTCGGTGATCTCGAGCACCGTGCGGTTCGCGCGGGCGGTCAGCGCCGCGGCGTTCGAATACAGCTCCTCGTCGTTGAGCTCTTCGGCGTGGACGTTGACGAACAAGAGCGCCGTCTTCGGCGCCGCATCGAAAGACGTCGAGACGAGCTGGCGGAGCTTGCGCGCCAGATCTTCGACGCGGCCCAGGCGGCTCGCGGCGTCGAACAGATCGGCCGGCTCCGGCAGCGAGGGCTCCGACGAGCGAGCCAGCGCCTCGTAGCCGACCACTTCGCGCTCCGAGAGTCGAACGATCGGCTGAAATGCGATCCAGAGCTGGTCGAGCGCGTTGCTGAACCGCGCCTCGAGCGAGGCCCGATCGCCGAGCTTCAGGCCGTGCACGTCCGGCAGATCGGAGACGGCGCGCTTCAGCCTGGCGAGACGACGCAGGTGGATCGAACGCCGCACCACCTCCTCGAAGGTCGCCGGGTCGACCGGCTTCACGAGGTAGCGCGTCGCGCCGTACTCGATGGCCTTGACGGCCGTCTCGAAGCTCGGCTGCCCGGTCACGAGCACCACCGGCACCTCCAGGTCGACCCCGCGGATCGCCCGGAGAAACTGCACGCCGCCGAGGTTCGGCATCGACAGATCGCTCACGATCACGTCGTAGGCGCCGGCCGAGAAGCCCTCGAAGGCTTTCCAGCCGTCCGTCGCCGTGACGACCTCGAGCCCGAGCCGGCGCAAGAGCCGCGTGAAGTCGCGGCGCACGTCGGGATCGTCGTCCACCACCAACACTCTGCCCGTCGTGTCGTCGCCGCCCCTCATTGGCTCATGAACTCACCGATCAGAGTCTTCAGCGTGAAAATGTTGAACGGCTTCTCGACGTGGGGGTTCGGCACGGATTCGAGGAAATCCCGAGCGCGGGCCGTGAACGCCCCGCCCGTCACGAACACGAAACGCTTGGCCTGTTCCGGGCTCGTGCGCGACAGCTCCTGGTACAGATCGATGCCGGACACCTGCGGCATCAGCACGTCGCAGAACACGACGTCGAAGGTCGCGCCCCCCTGAAACAACTCGAGCGCTCGCGCGCCGCTATCGACCACCGTGATGTCGTGCTCCGGCGACAGCACGCGCCGAATCGCGCCTGCCACGGCCGGCTCGTCGTCGACCACGAGCACGCGAGCG
>JALYWZ010000284.1 GCA_030852505.1 Myxococcota bacterium
CTGTTGCTCGGCGTGATCGCGATCTTGCCGTTCGCGTTCATGACCCTCACCGCGTTCGTGAAGATCTCGACCGTGCTCCAGATCGTGCGCGGCGCGATCGGCGCGCAGAACGTGCCCTCGAACGTGATCGTGATGGCGCTCGCCGGCGCGCTCACGCTGCTGGCGATGGCGCCGCTCGGCTCGCGGGTGATGGCCCGCGCCGAGCCCATCCTAGCGACAGCCGAGGAACGGCCGACCACGATCTGGGTCGTGCAGCTCTGGGAGGCGGCGCGCGAGCCCGTGCGCGGCTTCTTGAAGGCGAACGCCAGCGCGCGCGAACGGGTTCGCTTCTTCGACGCGGCACGGGCGGCGCGGCCAGCTGCGGATCGCGACGGCGTGGGCCGCGACGACCTGTTGGTGCTCGTGCCCGCGTTCGTGATCACGGAGCTCGCCGAGGCGTTCGCGCTCGGCTTCGCGCTGTATCTGCCGTTTCTGGTGATCGATCTGGTGGTCGCGAACGTGCTGCTCGCGCTCGGGATGCAGATGCTGAACCCGACGCAGGTCAGCCTGCCGTTCAAGCTGCTCTTGTTCGTGGCGATCGACGGCTGGGGCCTGCTTTCGCAAGCGCTCGTGACCGGCTACGCGCTCGGCTAGCGCGAGAGCACGCCCAGCTTGGCTCGGTGCGCAGCTTGCGCTGCGTTGTAGTCGTCTTGAGAGAGGCCGAGCGAGCGCGTGGCGAGCCGCAGCAGGTTCGACTCGGCGCTGTCGATCAGGCCGTCCGCCGCGGCGAGCTCGACCAGCATGCCGAGCACCTCGAAGCGCAGCTCGCGATCGCCAATGTCGACGAGGCTGCGGCAGAAGGCCGGCACCCCTACGGTCGAGAGCTCGCGCGCGTGCTCACCGAGCACGGTGCAGATCGCCTCCACGCCCGCAGCCGTCATACCGTGGAGCCGGGCCAGCTCCTCGCGCACGCGAAGGTCCTCTTCGGGCGAGTAGCGCCGGTCAGCGTAGGCAATGGCCGCGAGCAGCCCGGCAACCGCGACGACGATCTCGATCGTCTCGACGTCTGCTCCGGGCAGCACGTCGCGCACTTGCTCTACTAGTGCGTCTCCGGCCGAAGGCTCACGAACGGCCCGCTTCTGAAACCAACCAAACACGCTGCAGAGCATAGCGCAGCAAATATTTGTTTCTACAGGGGAATTTTCTAGTGCAGCTCGTGTAACGATCGCTACCGTTCGCGCTGCGATTCGCGCCCGAGCGCGGTTCGGCTTCATTCATCACGGGAATACCTGCCAATTTGGCGGGTTTGTGCGCGTGCCCCCGAGATTGGGGCGTTTGGAGTGCAACCGTTGACACCGATCGCGCCGCCGCTAGGATGCCGCCGCTCAGCGCCCCGGATAGTCACTCGCTCGCGCGATGCGCGGCGGGTGCACATCAGAAAAGTCGGGCAGACGGTGGAAGAAGTCTCAGTTTTGCCCCCCCGGGGGCGATTTTCAGAATGGGAGGTCGGATGTCTACCGACGTCATGATCCAGGCGAGCGGCCTCAGTAAGCGGTTCGGAGCTGCTCGGGCGCTCGACAAAGTGAGTTTCGAAGTTCGACGCGGCGAGGTCGTGGGGTTCCTCGGCCCGAACGGTGCCGGCAAGTCCACGACGATGCGCATCCTGACCTGCTTCATCTCGCCGACGGCGGGGTTGGCCAAGGTCAACGGCTACGACGTGTTCGACGATCCGCTGCAGGTTCGCAACGCGCTCGGCTACCTGCCCCAGCGCGCACCGCTCTACACGGACATGGCGGTCTACGACTACCTGAAGTTCGTGGCCGAAATCCGCGGCTTGGATGAGTCCAAGTTCAAGGCGCGCCTGAAGAAGGTGGTCGAGGTCTGCGGCCTGGCGCAGTCGCTCGGTAAGGACATCGGGACGCTGTCCCACGGTTACCGGCAGCGCGTCGGCCTCGGCCAGGCGCTGATCCACGACCCGCCGATCCTGATCCTGGACGAGCCCACGAGCGACCTCGATCCGAACGAGAAGGCCGAGCTCCTCAAGTACATCAAGGAGATGGGCAAGGACCGCACGATTTTGCTGTCCACCCACAACCTCGCGGAGGTCGAAGAAGCCTGCGGCCGCGCGATCATCGTCAGCAAGGGCCGAGTCGTCGCCGACGGCGCCCTCGACGACATCCGCGGTAAGACCGGCCGCGTCCGCTACGTCGTGACCATCGACGAGAGGCGCGCCGAGGCCGGCAACAAGCCGCCGACTGCCAGCGCCGTGGAAGAGGCGTTCCGGCGCCTGCCCGGCGTCCGTTCCGTGAAGGCGCTCGCGAGCGACGAGAAGGCCTTCAAGATCGAGCTGGTCGGCGCTCAGGACTCGGATTTGCGCGCGGAGATCTTCCGCGTGGTCGTGGCCCAGGGCTGGACGCTGCTCGAGCTGCGCCGGGACGCGCAGAGCCTGGACGCGGTGTTCCGCGACCTCACGCGCGGCGACGAGAAGCTCGATCGCGGCGCCGACTGGAAGGACGAGGCGGAACCCGACGACGAAGACGACAGCGAAGACGACGAAGACGAGAGCGAAGACGAAGAGGATGACGAGGACGACGAAGACGACGAAGACGCCGACAAGGGCGCTCCGGAGCGAAAGGCCTGATCGATGTCCGCCATGTTGACCATCGCCAAGCGCGAATTCCGTTCCTACTTCGATTCCCCGCTCGCCTACGTGGTGATTTGCCTGAGCTTCTTCGCGCTCGGGCTGATGTACTTCATGCTGAACGGCGGCTTCTGGCAGGCCGATCGCTCGTCGATCGAGCGGCTGTTCGAGTACGCCCCGATGGGCCTGAGCTTCCTCGTGGTGCCCGTGGTCACGATGCGCCTGATCGCCGAAGAGCGGCGCTCGGGCACGCTCGAGATGCTGATCACCTTGCCGGTCAAGGACAGCGACGTGGTGCTCGGTAAGTACCTCGGCGCGCTCGGGCTGGTGATGGTGCTGGTCGTCGCGACGCTGGTTTATCCGATCGGCATGTTCAAGGTGCCGTGGAACCTCGGCCCGCTCGACACGGGCCCCGTCCTCAGCGGCTACATCGGGCTCATCCTGTTCAGCGCTGCGGCGGTCTCGATCGGGTTGCTCGTCAGCTCCTTCGCCGAGAGCCAGGCGGTGGCGTTCTTCATCACCTTCTTCGTGCTGGCCGCGCTGTGGTTCTTCGACAACGCAGCGCAGTCCCTGAGCGCGAGCGGCGGCGGCTTCGCCACCTTCCTCGCAGCGGTTCTGCAGTACGTGAGCTTCCAGACGCGCCTCGGCGGGTTCTGGCGAGGGCTCATCGACTCGCGGGACGTGATCTTCTTCCTGTCGGTGACGGTTTTGGCGCTGTTCGTCGCGTTCCGCGCGCTCGAACGCCGCAAGTGGGCATGACCATGGCTACCTCGGAACACAAACGTAAAGTCGCGGCGCAAGCCGGCATCTACCTGCTCGTGATCGCGGCCATCGTCGTGGTCGTGAACCTGCTCGCGTCCAAGATGTACTCGCGCTGGGACGTGACCAAGACCGAGCGCTACACGCTCAGCCAGGGCAGCGGCCGCCTGCTGTCCACGCTGAACAGCCCGATCCAGGTCGACGCCTACGTGAAGACCGGCCTGCCGCAGCTCGACGCCTTCGTGCGCGACCTGACGGATTTGCTGAAGGAGTACGAGCGGGCGGGCAAGGGCAAGTTCAAGTTCACGGTGATCGAGCCGAACACGGACGAGCTCCGCACGCAGGCGACCGAAGCCGGCGTCACCGCTCAGCCGTTCGGCGAGGCCAGCGCCACCGGCGAGGACCAGGCTTCGATCGCCCAGGGTTACCTGGGCCTGGTGTTCAAGTACGGCAGCGAGAAGGCGGCGATCCCGCAGCTCTCGCCCGGACAGCCCGACGGGCTCGAGTTCTGGATCACCAACAAGATCCGCGAGATTCGCGACAAGGCCGACAACGTCAAGCACCGCATCGGCGTGATCACGGGCAAGGACGAGCTGAAGCTCAGCGACACCAACCTGGTGCCGAAGCAGCAAGGCCGCGGCGGCTCGCCCAGCCTGCAGTCGATCCTCGAGCAGGCGTTCCCCTTCTACAAGCTCGAGGAGCTGGATCTGAAGGACGGCTCGACCGAGATCGACAAGGAGTTCGTCGGCCTGATCATCACGCAGCCGCAGAAGGACTACACGGAGAAGGAGCTGCGCCGGATCGACGAGTTCTTGATGAAGGGCAAGAAGTCGCTGGTGGTGTACGCCTCGGCGGTCACGCTGAAGCCGAACGACGCCAGCATGAAGGCGACGCTCAGCACGCACGGGCTGGAGAAGCTGCTCACCGGCTACGGCATCCAGATGAACAAGGACGCCGTGCTCGACTTCGGGAACAGCTTCCGGATCGGCATGATGAGCCCGCAGTCCGGCGTCGTGACCTGGGTGCGCCATCCGGGCGTCGCTCACGTTATCAACGACGCGCGGCTCGAAGGCGACGAGCGCACGCTCGACACGAGCTTCGCCGGCTTCTTCCGCATGGACGAGCTGATGTTCCCGTTCCCCTCGAGCCTCGAGCTCGTGAAGGGCAAGCAGCCCGCGGACGTGAAGATCTCGGCCGTGGCGCGCAGCACGCCGGCCACGACGGTCGACAAGAGCGAGACCGTGGACATGAAGCCGCGCGCGGACTGGAAGCCGAAGCCGCCGCAGAAGCAGCGGATCATCGCGGCCGTCGCGGAGGGCAAGCTCAAGAGCGCCTTCGCGGGCTCTCCGTCGGAAGAGGTGAAGCTTGCCACCGAAACCGCGCCCGAGCCGTCTCGCGTGCTCGTGATCTCGTCGAGCTTGTTCCTGACCAACCCGTTTGCCTACGCCGGCAACGGCCCCGAGCTCGGCGGTCAGTTCCAGATGTTCGGCGGCGTGGGCGGCGATCAGGATCTGCAGCAGATCGGCGGTGCTTACACGAAGCACCTGACCGGGACGATCCTCTCGTTCAAGAACACCCTCGACTGGCTGGCGGGCGATGCGGATCTGCTCGCGGCCAGCGCCAAGCTGATCGGCGTCCCGAGCCTCACCTACGGCAGCGTCGCCAAGCCCACCTTCCGGGCCGAGGACGACGAGGCCGAGATCAAGCGTAAGGACGAAGAGTACCGGGCCGCTCGCAAGGTGGTTCAGCGCAACGTGCAGTGGACGCTCACGCTGGGCGTGCCAGTGCTGCTCGGCTTGTTCGGGCTGCTCCGCTGGCGCAAGCGCGAATCGCAGCGCGACAACCTGAACGTCACCTGAGCCGACCCAGAGGCAACGACATGGCAACGATCGATACCAAGCTGTATGTCGCAATCGGCGTCCTGGCCGTGCTCGGCGGCGCGCTCTACGTCGCGGACAAGAAGCAAAAAGCAGAGGCCGAGCACTACACGCCGACGGGCCAGGCCGCGGAGCTCCCCAAGCTCGAGATCAAGGAAGCGGACACCAAGGCCATCAACCGCATCACCCTGACCAAGCCCGCCGAGAAAGAAGGCGAGCCGGCTCAGGAAGTGGTGCTGGTCAAGGTCGGCGAAGAGTGGCAGCTCGACAAGCCCGTCAAGGCGCCGGCCAACCAGGCCAACGTCAAGTCGCTGCTCGACAACCTGCCCACGTTGAAGACCAGCGAGCTCATCGACCCCGGCAAGAGCTCGTACGACAAGTACGGCGTGTCCGACAAAAAGGCCCTGCACGCGGTGTTCGCCAAGGAAGGCGGCACGGTGCTCGACGTCTACTTCGGCGAGAGCGGCGGTCGCGGCCAGATGACGCGCATCGCCGGCAAGGACGGCGTGTACTCGGTCAAGGGCTACTCGAGCTACCTGTACTCGCGCGAGCCGAAGGGCTGGCGCGACATGGCGTTGTTCAAGTTCGAAGAAGGGGACGTGACCCACGTCGCCATCACCAACGAGCACGGCTCGTACGAGTTCGCGAAGGACGGCGAGAAGTGGACCGGCAAGTACGGAACGCCCAAGGCTGCGCCGGCTCCGATCCAGAAGTTCGACGAGAACAAGGTCAAGGACCTGGTGCGCGCGTACCGCTCGCTGAACGCGGACGACTACGCTGAGCCTGGCAAGACCGCGGCGGATCTCGGGCTCGACAAGCCGAACGCGACGCTGATCCTCACCATGAAGGACGGCGGTAAGAAACAGATCGACTTCGGTTCCACCGCCGAGGGCACGAGCCGCTGGATCAAGGCCACGGGCAAGGACGAGTTCTTCAGCGTGAGCTCGTGGGCTGCCGACTGGGGCTTCGCCGAACCGAAGAAGTTCCAGGAAGCCGACAAGTCCGCGGCCGCTGCGCCCACGCCCGCGCCCGCTAACCCCCACGGGTTACCCGGCATGGGCGAAGACCCACACTGATCGGCAAGCGCTCGAGGCGCTCGATGCGGCGCGCCTCGCGCGCCCGCTGCATCGGATCGTCGTTTGCGCCGGCCTCATCCTGCGCACGGTGCTTCGCCAGCAGCTTCTGGACCGACGCGCGCATCTTCGCGGCCTCGCGC
>JALYWZ010001004.1 GCA_030852505.1 Myxococcota bacterium
GGATGCTGCTGGTCGACGGTGACTACTGCAGCAAGGTCGAGCACCAGTGTCGGAAGAGCTGGTTCGACGCCTCGAACAAGAAGACCGTCTGCGAGGAGTTCGAGCCGGTCTCGAAGTGTGTCGGCAGCCGGACGCACAAGCGCTACTGCATCGATCGCTACACCTGGCCCAACGAGAAGGGCGCCCGCCCCGAGGTGATGAATCGCTTCCACCAGGCGCAGCTCAAGTGCGCCGCCGTGGGCAAGCGGCTGTGCACCGAGTCGGAGTGGACACTCGCCTGCGAGGGGCCGAAGATGCTGCCGTTCCCGTACGGCTACGTGCGCGACACCAAGAAGTGCCACGGCGACATGCTCTGGGACTCGCCGGACATGAAGAAGGTGGCGGCGCGTGACCCGGACGAGCTCGCCCGTCTGTGGAAGGGCAAGCGCAACGGTAGCCAGCCCGAGTGCACGAGCGACTACGGCGTGGAGGATTTACCGGGCAACGTCGACGAGGTCGTCTCGAACGAGACCAACGACGGCACGTTCCGTTCGAAGTTCGACAGCGTCCACACCGGGGGTCCCTGGTACAAGGGCGTCCGCAACCAGTGCCGGCCGAAGATCTACACGCACGACGAGGGCTTCTATTACTACTTCCTCGGCTTCCGCTGCTGCTCGGAGCCTGACGGCAAGCCGACGGAGCCGCGCACGCCGCGCCAGATCAAAGAGGGCTGGAAGCTGTCGCGCGTCGAGCGCTCTGCTGGCTTCACGCTCGAGGAAATGAAGAAGAAGCTCGAGCTGAAGAAGAGCGGCCAGTGCCAGTGCCAGGACAAGGACATCCTGTGCAAGACGATGTGTGGCACGCTGCTCGCACCATCCGCCCGGGACTACTCCGAGCCCTGAATCGACGGCGCCCCGGTCCAAAATGACCGAGGCCGAACCGGACAGGTGTGGCGGACATGCGTCCGTGAGCCGGACACGTGTCCGCTCGTGAACGCCCGGCCGGCGCGCCTCAGAACAGGAGCGAGAGCCCGCGAGCGACGACGCCTGCCGCGATGCCGGCGAGCACGTCGTCCGCCATGATGCCGAGCCCCCACGGTTTCAGGCGCTGAACGTCGTCGATGATGCCGGGCTTTGCGATGTCGAAGGCCCGAAAGGCGATGAACGCCACGCCTTGAGCGAGCAGGCCTCCGGGGGCCGCGAGCCCGAGCGCAATCAAGGTTCCAGCGACTTCGTCGATCACCACCGAGCTCGGATCTTCGTCGCCGCTGGCTTCGGCTACGCGCTGGGCCGCCCAAACGCCGCCGATCGTGATCGCGATCGTCG
Source organism: Myxococcota bacterium (assembly GCA_030852505.1). Lineage (GTDB taxonomy): Bacteria > Myxococcota_A > Polyangia > Polyangiales > Polyangiaceae > PMG-095. Next base: position 1,305 of record JALYWZ010001004.1, read on the forward strand.
CGAGCGCGTGCGGCACGGGACCGAGCGCGCGCAATCCGAAATGCAGCGGCAACGCACCGAGCGCGCCGACGGTGCCGGGCGCTACTGGAAAGCGTCCGCAGCCGAACCAAGTTGCCAGCCAACGGGCCGAAACGGGGGCTACAGCCATCACGAGCAGGCTACTACGTACCAAGCAGTCACAGGGTAACTGGGTGTTCGCTTTCGTATGCGCACGCCGGTTCGCAGCGGCGTGTGCCGCCCTCGTCAAAAGCGCTGGCAATCACGCCGGTTTTCCTCGGCACGGCGCTTGCGACAGAGACGGTGATGCCGCATGTAAGGAGCCGCGTGCAAACTTTCACTGACTTGACCGCCCCCGCGCCGAAGTGGACTCCGCCGGAGCCCGAGAAAAAGTCAGCCGCGACGAACCGCCTGGCTCGCACGGTCTGGGAGAAGAACCAGATCGCAACCTGGGCCTACCGCGGCTTCGTGGCGATCGGCACGCGTCTGGCGAAGCTCGGCGTGTCGGCGAACGGCCTCACGTACAGCTCGCTGTTGCTCGGCGTGGTCGCGTTCGGCTTCGCGGCGCGCGGGCAGTTCTGGTTTGCGGCGGCGTCGGTGTTCGCGGGCGGCGTGCTCGACGCGCTCGACGGCATCGTGGCGCGCACCACCAACACCGTGAGCCGCTACGGTGCGCTGCTCGACTCGACGGTGGATCGCGTGACCGACGCGCTGCCGTTGCTCGGCGTGTTGCTCTTCTACGGCTCGTCCGTCCCGCTCTCGATCATCACGGCGCTCGCGTTGGTTGGCTCGATCGTGATCCCGTACGCGCGCGCCCGCGCCGAAGCGCTGGGCGCGAAGCTGCCGACCCTGTTCATGCGCCGCCCCGAGCGCGTGGTGCTGCTCGTCGCGTGCTTCCTGCTCGGTGAGATAGACCTCGGCCTCGGCTTCCCGGCGCCGCTGCTGGCGCTCGGCGTGTTCGTGCTCGCCGTGTTGAGCTCGGTCGGCGCGGTCTCGGTTTTGCGCGCTGCGCGGCGCTCGCTCGCCGCGGGCGCCGGCCCCGAG
>JALYWZ010000285.1 GCA_030852505.1 Myxococcota bacterium
GCCCCGGTACGGGCGGGCTGGAGCCTCGGGCTGGTTCGAGCGGCGCTTCTTCTGGCTCGGCGGGCACCGGCGGCCTGCGCGCGGGCGTCGGAGGCACCACGACGGGGCCGAGCGGTGGCCAACTCGGCGTAGGTGGCAGTGTCAGTCCGCCTGGCGGTGCGGTGGGCACGGGCGGCAGCAGCTCGCCGAGCGGAGGCAGCGTGTCCGCCGGCGGTGTCATGACCACGACCGGCGGCAGCGCGCAGCCGGGCACCGGTGGCGCAGCAGCCGGCGGCAGAGCTTCCGGCGGCAGAGCCTCCGGCGGGTTCCCTCCGATCGGGGGTGGAGCGGGCGGCTCCACGAATGGTGGTTCGACGAGCGGCGGAATAGCAGGCGGCGGCAAAGGCGGCGCGGCGAGCGGCGGCAAGAGCGGCGGTACGGCGGGAGCGCCGAGCACTCCGCCTCTCGACTGCTCGGCGATCCCAGCGCTCCCCGCTGACGGCACGGATCATTGCGGAAGCAACACCCAGGGCAACGCGGGCGGGCAAGCCTGGTCGCTCTGGTCCAACAGCGTGAGCAGCAGCGCCTGCATCGAGACCTTCAACGCGCCCGCCTTCACCGCGCGCTGGAGCAACAACAACGACTTCCTGGCGCGCGTGGGCCTCGAGTTCGGGAACAACGGCAAGCCCTACGAAGAGTACGGAACGCTGAAGGCGGACTTCGCGTTCACGAAGACCGGCAGCGCCGGCGACTACTCGTATATCGGCATCTACGGCTGGACGACGGACCCTTGTGTCGAGTGGTACATCGTCGATGATCGATACGGCAGCTTTCCCTTCAACGCCTTCAACGCGACCCAGAAGGGAACCACTTCTGCCATCGACGGCGAGGTCTACAAGCTGTTCCAGAATCGAACCAACGGGAGCGGCGGCTCGCGCTGCAGCGGCGTGAGTCAATGGGACCAGTACTGGAGCATCCGTCAGAAGGCCCGCCAGTGCGGGACCATCACCATCTCCGAGCATTTCAAGGCCTGGGAAGCGGCGGGGCTACCGATGGGCGGGCTGCTCGAAGCGAAGATTTTGGTCGAAACGGGCGGTGGCACCGGCGAGATCGATTTCCCGTACGCCAAGGTCACGGCACAATAGCGCACCTTGAGCCGAAGTAAGCAGCTGCGGAAGGCCGTGCAAAAGAGGCACGAGCAGGCCATTCGCCGCGACGAACAGGGGCGCGCGCACCTGCAATTGATCCGCGATCCCGAGACCGGCGCGCCGCAGCTGACGCTGACGGCCGCCCTGTTCAAGGAGAAGTGGCAGAACGAGCTGGTGACGGTAGCTGCCAACGCAGCGCTGAGCACGCTGCGCGACGAGCTGGACTTGCCCCCCGCGATCGAGCTCGCGCGGAACGCGATGCAGCTCGCTTCCGAGATGTCCGCGCAGTTCCTGGAGAAGTTGCCGCCCGGGACCGTGGCCTGCAAGGGCGGGTGCGCACACTGCTGCCATCAGCCGGTGGGCATCACGGCCATCGAGGCCCTCGCGATCGCCGACCATCTGAGAAAAGCGCTCTCGGAAGCAGACCTCGCGCGAGTTGCTGCGCGCGTCGCCGCGGCGCACGAGAAGGCTCGTGGATTGTCGACGGCCGAGCGCTTCTCTGCGGAGCAGCCCTGCCCATTCCTCGAAGCCGGGCAGTGTTCCATTTACGACGTGCGGCCGCTCGTGTGCCGCGGCATGAACTCGCGCGACGCCGGCGCCTGCGCGCGGATCGTGAGCGACGCCGCGGCGCGGGACGAGTTCCTGGCCAATCCGGCGAGCGGCCATGCGTTCGCCGTGCCGGTCCGCGTTGCCCTGTCGCTCAGCGTCGGTCTGCAGCTCGGCTTGTTCGAGCTCTACGGCCTCGACATGCGCCCGCTCGACTTGATCGCCGCCATGCACCTGTTGCTCACCCGCGGCCCGTCGCTCGAGAGCGAATGGCTGTTGGGCGACGCACCCTTCGAATCCGCGCGCGCCTCGGAAGGAGGCATCGATGCCAGGACTCGAGTACTGATGGGCGGCGCCGGTGGCTGAGGCCCTGCGCGTATGACCCGCAGTACCAAGCTGAGTCCGGGGCTTGCACTTTGGCTCTTTTGGGCGGGATGCAGCGGAGGGGCCGGAAACGCCGGACTCGCAGGCTCGGGGGGCGCTCTGAACGTTGCAACGACCGGCTCGGGTGGAACGCCGAACTCTGCGGGCGCAAGCACCGGCGGAAACAAGAGCGCGGGCGGAGCGACGAGCAGCGGCGGAGCGACGGGCTCCGCAGGAACGAACAAGGGCGGAACCGAGAGCACGGGCGGAACGATGAGCGCCGGTGGAACGGCGGGCTCCAGCGCTGGACTCGGAGGCACGAGCGGCTCGGCCGGCAGCGAGGAAGCGGGCAGCGCCGGGACGACCGATGCAGCGGGTTCGGCCGGAGCGAGCGGCTCAGCCGGTACCAGCGGTGCGGCGGGTTCGGGCGGTTCTTCGGGTAGCGCGGGGGCAGACGGAAGCGCTGGATGCGTCGACGCCGGAAGCGGCGGCTCCGCGGGACCGTCGAGCACGCTCGATAAGTTCAGCTTCTTCGTGACGAGCCAGGACGCGATGCGCTCGCTTTCGGGCAACGACCAGGGATTCGGAGGCGATCTCCGGTTCGGCGAGACCGGGTCAGGCGCGGGGCTGCGCGGCGCGGACAAGATCTGCAGCGCGATCGCCGAGAAATCCATGCCCGGCGCAGGCGCCAAGGGCTGGCGTGCGTTCCTCAGCGCGACCAGCGACGGCCGCTGCGGCGGCGGGCGCATCGACGCCATCGATCGCGTGGGCAACGGCCCCTGGTACGACCGCCTGGGACGGCTCGTCGCCGCCAACCCCGAGGCGCTGCTGAACCCGCGCCCCGGGGGTGCGGATCCGGCAATCTCCGACGATCTCCCCGACGAGAACGGCGCCCCCAACCGCTGCGCCACCGGCAAATGCCTCGACAATCACGACACGCTCACCGGCTTCGTGGCGCGGGAGCGCGCACTGACGCTCCGCGACACTTGCCAAGATTGGACCAGCGCTCTTCCTGAGTCCGGCGGTCCGATCGTCGGTCACTCGTGGGCCTCCGAAGCCATCCCGAGCTGGCTCCAAGCGCACCGCAACCTGGGCTGCGCGCCGGGCGGCACGCTGCTCGAAGAGCTCCCGTCGGAACCCACCGTCGGCTCCGGCGGCGGCTACGGCGGCATCTACTGCTTCGCGCTCGTGCCGTGACCGCGGCCGAGCCGGTGGTAGGATGATAATCCTACCCATGCTAGAGTCCGATCCGATGTCGGCAACCGAGAAGGTCAGCGTGACGATTGGCCGCGGCGAACTCGGACAGGCGAAGCGACTCGCTTCCAAGCTAGGCGTCAGCTTATCTGGCTTCATCACGGATGCCGTTCGAGAGCGCGTGCGCGAGCAGGAGCGCCTCGAGGCGGCACTCGAAGTACTCGCGAGTTTTCCGTCGCGGGACCGGGCATCGCCCGCCGATGCGCGCGAATTGCTCGAACGCTGGCATTCCGAGCCTGGTTCGCCAGCAGCCCGGCCCAAGGCCCCGCGCAAGAAGCGGGCCCCCGGCGCGCGAAAGCGCTAGGCGTGGCCGCCGTGGGGCTCACCTTCGATACGGGCGCGCTGATCGGCCTGGAGCGGTCCCGGCACCTAATGCGGAAGGTGTTCGACGTTGCCGTGACGAACCAAGTGCGCATCACGGTTCCCGCGGTCGTCGTCGCAGAGTGGTGGCGTCTGGGCCGGAAAGAGCAGGAGCGCACACGATTGCTGCGCGCCGTGATCATCGACCCCGCGACGGACCACGTAGCACGGCTCGCGGGGGTGGTGCTGAGCTTGGTACCGACTGCCCAAACCATCGATGCACTGGTCATGGCCAGCGCCTGCCAGCGCGCCCACGAGATCGTCTACACGTCCGACGTAGCCGCTCTCGAAGCCCTGCGAGATGGCGTCCCGCAGTTTGCGTCCGTCCGCATCGAGCGGGTCTGAAAACCATCCCCGGTATCTTTAGCTTCCACCACGCGCCGACAGGCTCCGCGTGATGAGAGGGTCCGAAAACAAAACTCACAGTCAGGATTCTGACTGTAGTTTCGTGGCACGGACGCCTCCTTCGGCCGCGACTCGAACGCGACGGCACTCAGATCGCGCTCCCGAGGGGCGAGCGAAGCGAAGCGATTGCCCTCGCCCGTGCGCCGAACCCTTGCGTCCTGCGCGCGATGCGCACGCCCATGAGGTACCGAGGAGCGCAGGAAGCCGAAGGCTCCGAGCACCGCAAGGCCACCCTCGGGCCGAACCCCGGATGCCTAGCGTTCGCTCCGCCTCACTAGAAGCCGCCCACTGAGGAGCGAGCGAAGCGAAGCGGACTATGTTTGCGGAGAGGGAGGGATTCGAACCCTCGGTACCCTTACGGGTACACATGATTTCCAGTCATGCACCTTCGGCCACTCGGTCACCTCTCCAGGTGAGCTGATCTCAGCGCCCCGTCTATACAGCGGCGCTCCCGACGTGTCTTCCCCTGCCGCGCGCAGCCCGGAGGGCGAGCACGGCTTTGGGGAAGACCGCAGGCGCGCAGCCCGAAGGGCGAGCACCTGCGAGTTGGGGCAACCCTAGCGGAGAGAGTGGGATTCGAACCCACGGTACCCTTGCGGGTACGCCTGATTTCGAATCAGGTACCTTCGGCCACTCGGTCATCTCTCCGCGGCGGAATGTGGCAGGGAGCTTCGAGGCTGTCAACGCCGCGCGCGCGGGTTTGGGGCGGGTTTTGCGTGGGTCCGCCGGCCTGAGAGGCTTTCGGGTATTACTTTTGCGATGCCCGTTCCGGAGAACTTGCTGCGGCTGGCGATCCTCGGCGTCGTGGTGGTGGGGCTCGCCGCGATCTTCCGCGGGGTGGCGAGCGCTCCGCGGCGGCGGCTGAGCCGGAGCGTGGCGCTCTACTGCTTGTACGCTCTGCTCCTCGCGCTCTCCGGGGTGGGGCGGCGCTTCGGGCAGGAGTCGCTCGCTCAGTACCTGGCGTTCGCGGCGGACCTGATCGCGCTGTTCCTCGTGATCAACCTGGCGGCGCTCACGATCTTCGATCTGGTGCTGCGCAAGCTGCGCCTCGGATTCCCGGACATTCTGCACGATCTGACCGTCGGGGCGGCGTACGCGGTGGCCCTCGTGTGGTCGATGCATCGCTGGGGTTTCGACCTGACGAGCATCGTCGCGACCAGCGCGGTGGTGACGGCCGTGATCGGTCTGTCGCTGCAATCGACGCTCGGCAACGTGATCGGCGGGCTCGCGCTGCAGGTCGACGATTCGATCCGCGAGGGGGACTGGATCGAGCTCGAGAACAAGCAGCAAGGGCAAGTGAAGAAAGTGCGCTGGCGGCACACCGTGATCGAGACGCGCGACAGCGACACGCTGGTGGTGCCGAACAGCCAGCTGCTCGGGCAGACGATCAAGGTGCTCGGGCGGCGCGAGGGGCGGCCCACGCAGCACCGGATGTGGGTCCATTTCAACGTCGATCATCGGTTCGCGCCGGGCGAGGTGCTGCGCACGGTGCAAGAAGCGCTGAGGGCCGCGCCGATCCCGGGAGTGAGCACGAACCCGCCGCCGGACATCGTGTGCCTGGACCTGGCCCGCGAGCACCGCGACAGCTTCTGCTACTACGCGGTCCGTTATCACCTGCTCGATCTGGCGCGGGACGATCCGACGAGCTCGCTGGTGCGGGAGCGGATCTACGCGGCCCTGCAGCGCGCGCAGATCCCGCTGGCTTTGCCGGCGCAGACTGTGTTCGTCAATCACGAGGACGAGAAGGCCTCGCGCAAGCGGGAAAAGCTCGTGGAATCGATGCGCGCGGCGCTGCGCGGGGTGGACCTGTTCGCGCAGCTCTCGGCCGAGGAGCTCGATCGCCTGGCAGACTCGGCGAAGCTTGCGCCGTTCGTGCGGGGCGAGGTGGTGACGCGCCAGGGTGCGAAGGCGAACTGGCTGTACGTGCTGACGCGCGGCGAGGTGGAGGTGATGGTCGCGAACAGCGACGGCGTCGATCGCCACGTCGCGGTGCTCACGGCGCCGAGCTTCTTCGGCGAGATGGCGCTCGTCACCGGAGCGCCGCGAGAGGCCACGGTGATCGCGCGCGTGGACAGCGAGTGCCTGCGCGTGGACAAGGACGACTTCCACGAGGTGCTGGCGCGACGGCCCGAGCTGGCGCAGGAGATCTCCGAGATCCTGGCGCAGCGGCGGGTGGAGCTCACGAGCGCGCGCGAGAACCTGGACGCGGACTCACGCAGCCGGCGCGTTCAGAGCGAACGCAAGCGGATCCTGGAAGCGATCCGCGATTTCTTCGGGATGGACTGAGGCGCGAACGGGCTTATTCGCTGGCTTCGGGCGTCCAGCGCAGCCTGGGTTTGCGCGCGGCGCGCGCCTCGTCCAGCCGGGACAAGCGCGTGTTGTGCGGCGCCCGGCGCACGAGATCCGGCGT
>JALYWZ010001005.1 GCA_030852505.1 Myxococcota bacterium
GACCGCCTCTCGCCGCCGCTGCCCGCGCCGCTGGTCGACACCGTGACCGGCACGCCGAGCTCCTCGCCCGCGGTCGATGTCGCCAGCGTGCTCAAGGCATCGGCCGCGCTGTCCGCGGAGATCGTCGTTCCGCGCTTGCTCTCGCGCATGATGTCGATCTTGGTCGAGAACGCCGGCGCCGAGCGCGGCGTGCTGGTGTTGCTGCGGGACGAAACGCTGCTCGTCGAAGCGGAGCAAAACGCCCGCGGCGAGGTGAAGCTCGGACCTCCGACGCCGCTGTCGCAAGCGACCGGCCTGGTGCAGGCCGTGATCCGCCGCGTCGCGCGCAGCGGCGCCGCCGAGGTCATCGAAGACGCGCAGACCGAGCCGGCGCTCGGCGCCTCACCGCACGTGAGCCACGCCGGCGTGCGCTCGATCCTGTGCGTGCCCATCAAACACCAGGGCAAGCTCACCGGCGTCTTGTACCTCGAGAACAACCTGGCCCGCGCCGCCTTCACTCCCGCCCGTGTCGAGCTGCTCTCGCTGCTCGCGACACAGGCCGCGATTGCTCTCGAGAACGCGCGCCTCTACGAGCAGCAAGTCGCCCTCACCAACGCTCACCGGCGCTTCGTGCCCCACGAGTTCCTCGAATCTCTCGGGCGGCGCGGCATCGGTGAGGTCGAGCTCGGCGACAGCGTGCAGAAGGAGATGTCGATCCTGTTCTCGGACATCCGGGGCTTTACCACCCACGTCGAGGGCATGACCCCCGAAGAGAACATCGGCTTCATCAACGCCTACCTGCGCGCGATGGAGCCCGTGATCGTCTCTTCCGGCGGCTTCGTCGAAGGCTACATCGGTGACGCGATCCTGGCTCTGTTCGAGCGCGGCGCCGAATCCGCGCTCACCGCGGCGCTCTCGATGCTCCGCGCGCTCGAACCCCTGAATCGCGAGCGCGTCCACGACGCAAAGCTGCCGATCCGCATCGGGATCGGCATCAACACCGGCCCTCTCACGCTCGGCACGATCGGTGGCCCGAACCGCATCAAGTGCGGCGTGATCGGTGACAGCGTCAACGTCGCGGCCCGCATCGAGTCGCTCACCCGCACCTACGGAGTCTCTCTGGTGGTGAGCGGCGAAACCCTGGCGCGCGTGGCACGGCCCGGCGATTACCGCCTTCGCCTCGTGGACACCGTGCGCGTCGTCGGACGCCACAGCCCCGTCGTGCTCCACGAGCTCTACGATGCCGATGCCGAAGCCGTGCGCGACGCCAAGGATGCCGCCGCGGAAGACTGGAAGCTCGCGAGAGAGATGTACTGCGAGGCAGCGTTTGCGGACGCCGAAGCCGCTTTCGCGCGCTACGCCGAAAAAGTGCCGGGCGACCCCGTGGCGGCCCTTTACCGCGAACGCTGCGCGCAGCTCGGACGCAGGAGGCCGCTCGAGTGGGACGGCGTCACGTCCCTCGAGCACAAGTGAGCGCGCTCAGCCTGGATCGCTCAACCCCGAGTGATCCAGGATCGCCTTCGGGCAGGCGATTGGCTTGAACGTGAAGTTCGGGTTGTCGGCGGCGTTGAACCAGTTGAGGAACCAGTCGCAGCCCGCCATCAGCTCGGGCTTGCCGTTGAAGACCTGGTTGCACTTGTTCTTCACGCAGTTCTTGTCGCCGTTGCAGCCGGCGAGGAAGCCGCCGTATTGCGCGCCGAGATCGGAGGTGCCCCACTGGTTGGAGCAGGCGTTCAACAGACCCACGCCGCCGCCGGGGATCAACAGATCGAACTGGTCGGCAGCGACGCCGCCGTTGTTGATCACCTGCACGATCATGGTCTTGCCGTTCAGCGATTGCGCGCCGGGGTTGTTGCCGTTGTGGCCGGAGCCGGTGAACTGCACCTGGTAGCAGCGCCCGCAAACGTAGTTGCCACCCGACGCCGCAGCGTAGCCGTAAGAGAGTTTGTCGCTCACGGCCCAGGGCGCGCCGCTCCAGCACATGAACGCGCTACCGCCGTTTTCGCAGGCGTTCTTGTCGTCGTAGCCCGAGAGCTTCTGGTTCTCTTTGCTGCACGAGGTCATGGGGCTGCCGCTGCGCACGTTGCCCTTCCAGCCGCAGGCGGGCTTGCAGCAATCCCAGTAGCGTGAGGCCCACGCGTTCTGGCCGTTCATGATCGGCGGCGGGTGCGGTTCGTTCATCATGCCGCCGGTGGCCGTGCCACCCGTGGAGCCGCCGGACATGCCGCCGCCACCCGGACTGGTGTTGCCGCCGTTGGCGTTGCCGCCGTTGGCGCTGCCGCCGTTGGCGTTGCCTCCGGGACCGGTTCCAGCCGAAGCACCGCCAGTCGAAGCTCCGCCCGTGGCGGTGCCGGCGCTGCTACCG
>JALYWZ010000037.1 GCA_030852505.1 Myxococcota bacterium
TCTGGCGGTCCAGGTGCTCGACTCGGCGCTGCCCGCCGACTCCGCCGCGCACGAGGCGGCGACCGACATTCAGGAGCTCGTCGCGCGGGGCTCACGCCTCGTCAAGCAACTCCTGACCTTCGCGCGCCAGGGCGCCTACGCCGGTATCCCCGTCGAGGTCGGCGCCTGGATGCGAGAGATGTTGCCGCGCATCGGCCGGAGCCTCGGCCCCGATGTAGCTTTGAAGACCGACGTCGACTGCGGTCCTACCTACGTGGCGCTCGACGCGCCGGTGCTCGAGCAAATCCTCGTCAACTTGATGCTCAACGCGCGCGACGCGATGCCCGGCGGAGGCCAATTGGAGATCCGCTGTTGGCGGAACGCCGATCGGCTCAAGATCAGCGTCCGCGACAACGGGCTCGGGATGGATGCGGCCACCCGCCAGCAGATCTTCGAGCCTTTCTTCACCACCAAGCGCCAGGCAGGCACCGGGCTCGGTCTGGCGATCGTGTTCGGCGCGGTCCGGAGCGCCGGCGGAACGATCGCGGTGGAAACCGAGCCGGGCCGCGGCTCGACGTTCTTGCTGGACCTGCCCGTCGTCAGCGAAACCCCGGGCTGAGCGCCGCTTCGAACGAGCTCGCGGAACATCCGCGAACCTCTGCTGTCTCTCCCACCCGAGGCCGCTGCGCGACACCCCGGCCTCGGCGGCCCATCCCTTTCGGGGTGCGTTCGGCGCCGCACGCAACCGGTGTCGATTGGTCTCGGTCGCGGTGGCGACCATTCACGGGAGAAGTGCGCGTGTCCTACGTCAACGAAAAGCGGGCGATCGATCTGCTGGTGAGCTGGGGAAACAGCGTGATCTACGTGGGTGAGCTCAGCCCTCCGCGCAGTTTCTTCGTGGGTGAGACAGCCGGTGCTTCCGGCTGCGATTGTTTTCTGCCGAGCGAGGTGCTCGGCGTCGAGCGCTGGCCGCTCGTATTGCTCGAAGAAGGCCAAGTCTCGTGCGTCGTGCATCCGAACGCGCTCGGCGAGTTTCAACACGCGAACGAAGCGCCGAGCGGCATCGACGACCTGCCGGATACTGCTCCCTGGGTCGAGTGGCCCGGCGCTCGCCGAATCGTGCTCGGCCACGGCAGCCGCGTGCACCTCGAGCTCGGCGGCGTCGTCTTCGATGTCCGTTACAGCCACGCCGAGCAGCGCGTCGGGCGCACGATCGGCGCCGTCGCCGACAAGGCAACGGCCGCGTATTTCGGCCTGTCTTTCGGCTTTCACGCCAGCATCCTCGGTGCGCTCGCGTTCTTCACGCCGGCGCTCGGTCTCACGGCGGAAGAAGACCTGGACCAACGCCGCCTGTACCTGATGCAGCAGTATCTGGATGCTTCGGCCGAGCGCGAGAAGAAGCAGGAGGAGGCGCCGGCCGACGCCGGACCGAAGGAAGACGAGGGCGGCACCGGCACGCGCGCTGTGGGTGAAGAAGGCGCGATGGGCACGCCGACCACCTCGAAGAAGAACGGGCGCTACGGCATCCAGGGCAACGCGCCGCCCGCCGACCAGCAGCTCTCCCGCGCGGCAGCGCTCGACGCGGCGCAGACCTTCGGCATCATCTCGATCCTCGCCGGCGATCCGAACACGCCGACCGCGCCCTGGGGCCGCGACGTCGCGATCGGCTCGGATGCGATCAGCGCACGCGGTAACATCTGGGGCGCGTCGATCGACGAAGCCTTCGGCGCGGGCGGCCTCGGGTTGACCGGGAACGGCGAGAGCGGCGGCGGCCGCGGTGAGGGCATCGGCCTCGGCGAGATCGGCGGGCTCGGCCACGGCAGCGGGACCGGCACCAGCATGGGCTTCGGACCGGGAGACGGCGGTTTTGCGCGCGGTATCGGGCGCACGGGCGGCACTCACGTGGCCACGGCACCGCGGGTGCGTCCCGGGGTGGTCAGCACTTCGGGCCGGCTGCCGCCCGAGGTGATTCAGCGCACGGTGCGCCAGAATTTCGGCCGGTTCCGCCTGTGTTACCAGCAGGGCCTCACGCGCAATCCCAACTTGCAGGGCCGCGTCTCGGCGCGCTTCGTGATCGATCGCAGCGGCGCCGTGAGCAGCGTCTCGAACGGCGGCTCGGATCTACCGGACAGCGCCGTCACGAGCTGCGTGATCTCCGCGTTCTACGGGCTCTCCTTCCCGCAGCCGGAGAACGGCATCGTCACCGTCGTGTACCCGATTCAGTTCGCGCCGGGCTGAGCTGGGAGCTGACACTCGGGACAGTAATAAGTGCTGCGAGCGAGCGGGTCCTGGCGGCGCATCCTGACCCGCGCGCCGCAGCGCAAGCAGGGCTCGCCGCTGCGCCCGTACACCCAGTAGTGGGAGGCGACTCGACCCGCCGGCGTGGTGCGGCGGGAAGAGCCGATGTTCCGCTGCATCCAGCGCCGCGCGAGAGTCACGAGCTCCGTGAGCTTCTCGTCCGAGAGCGAGGCCACGGGTACGAACGGCGAGAGCTCCGCCATGAACAAGATCTCGGATTTGTACACATTGCCGATGCCCGCCAGGAGCTCCTGGTCCATCAACGCCGAGCCGATCGGCACGCTGTCTCGAGCCCGCAATCGCCGCAGAATTTCCGCGAGATCGAGCTCCGGCGAGAGCACGTCCGGGCCCAGGCGCGAGAGCACGGGGTGAGCCGCGATCTGTTTCTCGTGAAGCAGCTCCACGGTCGGCGCGTCGAGGCACAGGGCCGTCTTGTCGGCAGTCGAAAGCAGCCAGCGCACGTGCGGGTTGATCGCTGGGCCCGTGTAAGCTCCGTCGCGAACGCGGATCGTGCCGTGCATGCGCAGGTGAGTCCGGAGCACGTGGCCATCGTCGAACTCGATGAGCAGCTGTTTGCCGTGCGCCCGCGCGCAGCGGACCTTGCGCCCTTCGAAGCGCGAGAGGTTGACTCGGTTGGAGGTCGCGCGCACCAGCGTCTGATCGCGGAGCGCGCCGTCGATCTCGCGCGCCCAGGCGAACAGGTTGTCACCCTCCGGCACGCGCCCTCCGCCGCTCGGGCCGCTCGGCGCGCAGCACGTAGCCTTCGCCGACCGCGCTGAACCCGGCTTGTTCGAGCGCGGAGCCGAGCTCGCTCTCCCGCGCCGGAGAGCCGTCGATGATCGCCAGAACCATCGCGCGCCGGTGCTCACCATCGACCAGCGTGGCGAGCCCCGTCGCGAGTCGCCGCGCGGCTTGCCCGCGTTCCGGCTGTTCTTTCGGGAGAAACGTGTTCAGCGACTTCTCGCGCCGGCCGAGATAGCCGAGCAGCGCGCCATCTGCGAGCAACACCGAGGTCCCGGCCGCGCGCTGTGGCCTGGGCTCGGCCTCGGGCCAGGGCAGCGATGCGCCGTAGGGGTTGGCCGGATCCGTGGCCGCGAGCACCACCACTCCCGAGCTGTCCTTCGGCGTCCGCAGGAGGCGCAGCCGGTCGTCGGCGCCCGGGCGGGCAAACTGCGCCGCGCCGAGCCCGGACACGAAGTAGCCGCGGCGCACCCGGCCTGCATCCTCCAGCGCCTTCAGCACCGGGTAGAGCTCGGCGAAGCTGCCGAGCCCGTCCGCCGCGAGCGCTTCGCGCGGCAACACGCCGTAGCGCTCGAGCAACACCTCGACGCGCGCGGCCGCCATTTCTGCGCCAGTCGCCGGCGCCGCCGGCAGTAGCCGATCGAGCAGCCACCAGCGGCCTTCGCTGCCGGGCACCGCGTGGAGCCTGGGCCGGACCAGCCGCGCGCGCTGGGGCCGGTCCTTGAGCTTCTTCTCGGTCAGGCGCGCGCGCAGCGGCAAGATCGTGTCGTTCGTGAGCTCGCCCGCCCAGACCATGTCCCACAGCGTTTCCAGCAAATCGCGCGGGAAAATCCCGGTTTTTGCGACGAGCTCGGAGAAGAACGACGCGCCACGGCTCTTCAGGTGCTCGCGGATCTTCACTGCCAGCTCGCCGGCTACGGGCGTCACGGGCGGCGCGAGCAGGCCGTAGCGATCGCTGCGATAGAAGGCGATGCGCCCGTCGCTCGGGCCAATCGCCTCGAGCCCGCGCCAAACGAGCTCACCCGAGTTCGTGAGCACGTCGAGCTCGGCCGGGTGGTAGCGCTCGACGCGAGCCGGGAGCACTTGTTGCTCGAGCACCGATGCGACCAGAGGAAAGCCCTCCAGTTGATCGAGGACGCCGGCGAGCACATCGTGTCCCGCCCTCGGATGCGCGGCGCCTTGCCACTCCAGCAGCAAGCGCGCGTAGGCCTCGGGTGAGACGGGCTCCACCTCTTTGCGCAGCTTGATCAGGCTCTTCTGCTTGATCCGCCGCAGCACCTCGGCATCACACCACTCGAGCCCGTGACCGCCGGACAGAAACGCGCCGCGCACCACCCGCCCGGCGGATTCGAGGCGCTCGAGGATCCCGTGCACGCGCGCTTCCGAGAGGCCGAAACGCGCGGCGACGGTCGTCGCCGTGAAGGGGCCATGCGTGCGCGCGAAGCGCGCCACCAGGTCCGCCGGCGCGTCCGTGACCCCCTCGAGGAACGCCTGCGGCAAACCGTACGGGATCACCACGCCCAGGGCGTCGCGCAGGCGCCCCGCGTCTTCGGCGGCCGCGACCCGGCGCTCACCGCCGATGCTGACCGAGATCACCCGGCGCGCGCGCTCGAGCTCGGCGAGCCATTGCTCGAGCAGAGCCGGATCGGCGGCACGGGCGCGGAGCTCGTCGACGCTCAGATCGCCGATCGCGATCAACAAGTCGTGGAGCGCGTCGGCGTGGTTCAGCGCCCATTCGCGCCGCTGCACGTCGCGCTCGACCTCGGCGATCGCGTCCGGGTCGAGCAAGCTGCGGAGCTCCGCCTCGCCGAGCAGCGCAGCCAGCTGTGCGGGATCGATGGTCAGCGCTTGCGCCCGGCGCTCGGCGAGCGGAGCGTCACCCTCGTAGATGAAATTGCTCACGTACGAGAACAACAGCGACGCCGCGAACGGGGAGGGGGAGCGCGTGTCCACGCGTGAGACCCGGAGCTCGCGCCGCTCGACTTGCGCGAGCAGCTCCTTGAGCCCGGGAACGTCGAACACGTCGCGCAGGCACTCGCGGTAGGTCTCGAGCAGGATCGGGAAATTCGGGTACTTGGAGGCCGCGCGCAGCAAATCCGCGGCGCGCCGGCGCTGGGCCCAGAGCGGGGCGCGTTGCCCGGGGCGGCGGCGCGGGAGCAACAGCGCGCGGGCCGCGTTCTCGCGGAAACGAGCCGCGAACAGCGAGCTCGACGACAGACTGCGCGTGAGGAGCTCGTCCAGGAGCTCCGGCTTCGGCAAGATCAGCGCCAGATCTTCGAGCGGCGCGGCTTCGGGAAACCGGAACACGATGCCGTCGTCGGACCAGATCGCCTCCGACTCGATCCCGAGCGACTGGCGCTGGAGCTCCATGGCGGCGAGCGCCCACGGCGCGTGCACGCGCGCGCCGAACGGCGAGAGCACGCACACGCGGTAGTCGCCGACCTCGTCCACGAATTGCTCCACCACGATCAGCTGATCCGAGCAGACGTCGCCGGCGGCGTCTTTCTGCTCGCGCAGGAACGAGAGCAGGTGCTTGGCCGCTGCCGGATCGAGCCCCTGTTCCTGCAAACGCTCGCTCGCTGCCTGCTCGGTTGCCGACAGGAGCTCGCGGCTGAGCCGGCCAATTGCGCGCCCGAGCTCGAGCGGACGCCCCGGGCGATCGCCATGCCAGAACGGCATCTTCCCGGGCTCCCCAGGCGCGGGCGTGACCAGCACCCGGTCGACCGTGATGTCCTCGATCCGCCACGAGCTCGCCCCGAGCAGGAACACGTCCCCCGTGCGCGACTCGAACACCATCTCCTCGTCGAGCTCTCCGACGCGCACGCTCTTGCCCTCGGGCGCGTTGGCCAGAAATACGCCGTAAAGCCCGCGATCCGGGATGGTGCCGCCGTTGATCACCGCCACGCGGCGTGCGCCCTGCCGCGCCGTCAGCGTGCGTCCGATCCGATCCCAGACGAGGCGGGGCTTGAGCTCGGCGAACTCGTCCGACGGGTACCGCCCCGAGAGCAGATCGAGCACCGATTCGAAGGCCTGCCGCGGCAGGCCGCGGAACGGCGACGCCGAGCGCACCAGCGCGAAGAGCTCTTCCTCGCCGATGGCGCCGTCCGAAACGATCGCCACGATTTGCTGCGCCAGCACGTCGAGCGGATTTCGCGGGAAGCTCACGGATTCGACCGCGCCCTCGCGCATCTTCTCGGCCGTGGCCGAGGCCGCCAGCAGATCGCCGCGGAACTTCGGGAACAAGATGCCTCGAGACAGACCGCCCACCGAGTGCCCCGCGCGGCCCACGCGCTGCAGGCCGGTAGCGACGGACGGCGGCGCCTCGATCTGAATCACCAGATCGATCGCGCCCATGTCGATCCCGAGCTCGAGCGACGAAGTGGCGACGAGCGCGCGCAGGTGGCCGAGCTTGAGCGCGTCTTCGATCGCCACGCGGCGGTCCTTGGCGATCGAGCCGTGGTGGGCCAGGGCGAGCGGCTCACCGGCGAGCTCGTTCAGAGCGGAGCTCAGCCGCTCGGCGAGCCTGCGGCTGTTCACGAACAACAGCGTCGAGCGGTGCGCGCGGATCAGCTCCACGAGCGGGCCGTGGATCGCCGGCCAGATCGAGCGTTCACGGCCGTTTTCGGCGGGCGAGGGCGCCCCCTTGGCCATCTCCTCGACCGGCATCGCCACGCGAAGCGAGAGCCGTGGCCGCCCGCCCGCGTCGACCACGACGACCGGTCGCGGCGTCACGCTGCCGTCGGGCGCGACCGTACCGCCGCTCAAGAACAGCGCGGCCTCTTCGATCGGGCGGATCGTCGCCGACAATCCGATCCGTTGTAGCGGCGCCGTCACTCCGTGCGCTGCGCGGAGCCGCTCGAGGCGCTCGAGGCTCAGGGCCAGGTGCGCGCCGCGCTTGGTGCCGACGAGCGCGTGGATCTCGTCCACGATCACGGTCTCGACGCCGCGCAAGCCCTCCGCTGCGCCCGAGGTCAGCATCAAGTACAGCGACTCCGGAGTCGTGATCAGGATTTCGCTCGGGTGCTTGCGGAAACGAACGCGCTCCGCGGCCGGCGTGTCCCCGGAGCGGAGCGCGACGCTCGGGATCCGCACGGCCTGGCCCAGGCGCTCCGCCGTCGCAGAAATACCCGCGATCGGCGCCCTCAGGTTGCGCTCGACATCGACGCCCAGCGCCTTCAGCGGTGAGATGTAGAGCAGGCGCACGCCGGCTCCATCCGCCGGCGCTTCGCTCATCAAGCGGTTCAGCCCCGAGAGGAACGCCGCGAGCGTTTTGCCCGAACCGGTCGGCGCGAGCAGCAGAGCCGAGCGGCCCTCCGCGATCGGCGCCCAGCCGCGGGCTTGAACGGGAGTCGGCTCGCCCAGCGCACTCTGGAACCATTCTCGAACCGGAGCTCTGAATCGTTCCAGCGGATCGACCACGCTCCGCCCAGCGTAGCACCGCGCTTCGGAACGCCGACCAGGGATTTGGCCCAGAAAGCGCGAGTATCGCGGTCGCGGGCGCGGCGGCCGCGCTTGACTGTTCCGCGGCTACTCGTAGAAACAGCGCCCATGTCTGCTTCGCGCAATCGTTCGCTGCTTGGTTTCTTGGGGTTCTCGTTGGTCGTGTCGCTTGCTTCTGGCTGTGGCGGCGGCTTGAGCTCGGCCGGTTCGCCTTCTGGGTCCCGGGCGGACGTCGCGCGGGGCGGCCGCCTTTACGACAACTGGATCAGCGAGAAGAAGCTCAAAGACTCGTTCAAGCCCGACTCCGCGAAGACGCCGGAGCTCGACGGTAGCGGCGGTCCGAACGGAAACGGCACGCTCTCGGACGGCACCGGCAAGCCGCTTCCGAACACGGGCCACGACTACCGCTTGAAGAACCTGTTCGGTTGGGACTTGCGCGGCGGGCAGGGCATCTACGGTGCGAGCCACCAGAAGAAGGACTACGTGCTGGCCCAGAGCCTGCTCGAGGGCGCACGTAGCGAGCAGCAGCTCGCGGACTGGCTGAAGAACGGCGACGCAGAGGTGCCGGCTTACGGCGCGGTGCTCGATGAGCGGGATTTGCGTGACCTCGCGGCGTTTCTGGTCGCCGTCCGCGAGCACCGCGTGCCGCGCCCGGACGACGTCTTCACCCTCGATGAATCAGCACCCAAGAACTACAAGCTCTTGCCCGGCGCGGATCCGAAGCGCGGCGCGGCCACGATTGCCAAACGCTGCAGCGGCTGCCACGGCTCGAAGGGCACCAAGTTCGCGATCGACGACACCGAGAGCATCGGCAGCATCAGCCGCTCGAGTGCCTACGAGATTTGGACCAAGATCGCCAACGGCCAGCCCGGGAGCCCCATGAAATCGCAGCTGCTCGCGAGCGACGGTGACGGCGCCCAGCGCGGCAAGCTCGTCCTCGACATCCTTGCCGCGCTGTGTGATCGCCAAGCTTTCCCGAAGCTCGACAACGGCAGCGACGTGCCCGACGGGGACGTGCGCTGCGGCGAATACTTGCGTTGAAGCGGGCTGCTATTCGGACGTCACCGTCACGCGCAGCACGGCATCCACGCTCGGGTACTCGTACCCGTCTTCCACGTCTTCGAGCAGCTGGACCGACGCTTCGCCGGGGTTGCCCGTGTCGGGTGCGGCCTGGTTCGTGACGGTGGTGGGTCCGATGCCGGGCTGCTCGTTGCTCTCGGTCCCGACGTCCCAGAGCGACAGCTCGCCGGTGATGTCGCCGTTCAGTGGCTCGCCGTTCGCATCGAACAGCGCGATGCCGGTATCGGCCGGTCCGAAGAACACGTCGTTCGTCGCGGCGAGCATGGTCGCGAAAGACAGCGATTCGCCCGGCATGGCCTCGAAGCGGAGCTCGTAGCTCTTGCCCGGGGTGATCGGACCGGGCCCACTGCTGCCGGCCGGCATGTCGAAGATCGCACCGCTGCGGTAGCCCTCCGCGTCGGCCAGATTGGCGCCGAGCATCATCGGGTTTCCGTCCTCGGCGATGTGCTCGAGGCCCTCTCCATAATCTGCGGACCCTTGCTCGAAGAGCGGACGCGTTCCAGCCGCATGAACGACCCAAACGCCCGGCGAAGCTGGATAGGTGATGCCCGAGCTTGCGGTGATGAGCTCCGCGAGCATCATCGGGTTTCCGTCCTCGGCGATGTGCTCGAGACCCTGGCCGCGGTCCGGCATGCCGACCGTGAACAGCGGGTCGGCGCCGCTGTGCACCACCCACACGCCCGGCGACAACGGCGCGGGGAAATCGCCTTCACTGGTCTGCAACGCGGTGGCGCTCGAGACGTTTTCGATCGTCACCTGGAACTCGGTGCCTTCGAGATGGGTCAGCGTGACCGTCATCACGTCGGAGGCCTCGGGATACTCGAAATCGAAATCGTCGTCGGCGTCGCCGATCGCGACCACGTCGCCATTTTCGGCGGGGCCGGTGTCCGGCGCGCCCTGCTTGGACACGGTGTTGGGCCCGACGCGCGGTTCCTCGTTCAGCTCGGTGCCCGCGTCCCACAGGTAAATCTGGTCGGTGACGTCACCGGAGATCGGCTCGCCGTTCTCGTCGTAGAACGCGATGCCGTCGCCCTTCGGCGCGAAGAACAAGTCGTTGGTGGCCGCCAGCATCGTCACGAACGACAGCTTTTGCTTCCGCCCCGCGTCGACCGTGAACTCGTAGGTCTTGCCCGGGGTCAGCGGCCCGGCCTTGTCGTCACCCTCGGGCGTGTTGAAAACCCCCGAGCTCGTGAACGGCTTGACCGCCGCGACATTTTCGATGGTCACCGTGAAGGTACGCGCAGCCGAGCTGCCGCTTTCACCACCCGAGCCGCCGGTCTCGCCGGCCTCAGCGCTCGCGCCGCCGGTTCCATTCATCGAATCCATCTCGTCGTCGTCGCCACAGGCGGTCATGAGCGCCGAGGCTGCCAGAGCAAGCACAAGAAACTTCTTCATCGAGCCCATCCTTTCCAACGTCACGCAGCTCCGCCCTGGCTTTTGCAAACGCTCGCACGAGCGAAGAGAGCAAGCCTCGGGTCGTCTGGAGAGCGTGTGCGACGGTTGGTAAGCCTGTGGAGCGCGCCGGTTACACCCGAACGCCCCCGCCTTGACATATTCCCATATCGGAATATGATGCTCGGCATGGCTCGAGCCGCCACCACGTCCGACGTCTTCAACGCCATCGCGGAACCGCAACGCCGGCAGATCCTGGTGCTCTTGCGGGCCGGGGAGCGGCCGGTGAATGAGCTGGCCGAGGAGCTCGGGATGACGCAGCCCGGCGCTTCGAAGCACTTACGGGTGCTGCGGGAAGTCGGGCTGGTGCGGGACCGGAGAGAAGGGAAGCAGCGGGTGTACGGGCTCGATGCGCGCAAGCTGCGGCCGGTCCACGAGTGGGCGGGCGGGTTCGAGCGGTTCTGGAACGCGAGCTTCGATCGGCTGGATGCCTACGTGCAAAGCCTCAAGCGAGAGAAGAGAAAGGAGTCGTGATGAGCGGGACGGCTGAGCGCGAGATCGTGATCTCGCGAATGATCGATGCACCGCGGGAGCTGGTGTTCGAGGCGTTCACCGAGCTGCGACACCTCTCGCAGTGGTGGGGTCCGGACGGGTTCACGACGACGACGCAGTCCTTCGAGTTTCGCACGGGCGGGGAATGGGTGTTCGTGATGCACGGACCAGACGGCACGGATTACTCGGAATGGATTTCGTGGACGGAGATCACGCCGCCGGAGCGGATCGCGCTCGTCCACGGCGAAAGGCGCGGCGATCCGCGCGCCTTCGAGTCGAGCCTGACGTTCACTTCCGAGGGGACGGCGACGCGGATCGAGATGCGCACGGTGTTTCCCAGCAAAGAGGCGCGCGATCAGGCAGTGGAGAAGTACCACGCGATCGAGGGTGGTCAGCAAACGCTCGGCAATCTGGCTGCGTACGTCACCAGGGCTCTGCGGAAGGGAGGCGAGGGCTGATGGCTGGAAAAGTGTTCTTCAGCGTGTCGATGTCGCTGGATGGGTTCATCGTGCCGGAGACGATGGACTGGCTTCGCGTCACGCCCGAGCAACGAGCCCGGGATCCGAAGCTCGAGCGCTGCATGAAGCAGTGGATGGAGCTGCAGGGCTGGGTGTTCCCCGTGCGGTTCTTCCGCGAGAACCTGAAGCTCGGCGAGGGCGGCGAGGAAGGGCGCGACAACGACGCCGCGCGAGAGACGTTCGAGCGCACGGGTGTGAGCGTGATGGGCAAGCGCATGTTCGACCTCGGTGAGATTTCGTGGCCCGAAGAGGCGCCCTTCCACACGCCCGTGTTCGTCGTCACGCACGAAGAGCGGGAGCCGTGGGAACGGCCCGGCGGAACGACTTTTCACTTCGTCAACGACGGCATCGAGTCGGCGCTCGACCGGGCCCGAAAGGCCGCAGGCGGACGGGACGTGCGGATCGCGGGCGGCGGCGCGACGATTCTGCAGTACCTGAACGCGGGTCTCGTCGACGAGTTTTCGATCGCGCTTTCGCCCGTGCTATTCGGCTCCGGAACGCGCTTGTTCGAGGGCGTGGACGCGAGCCGCGTGGCGCTGGCTCAGCTCCGCGGAGAAACCACGCAGCGCGTGACCCACCTGACGTACGCGGTGAGCAGGCGCTGACTCACATCGGCAGGTCGACCGAGGCATCGATGTACAGCCCGGTCATCTGCAGCGAATAGTCTCCGGCGTAACTGCAGAAGGAGCAGCCTTCGCCGAGCTCGCCGCTCGGGATCTGGGTGCTGCCGAAGCGGCGCGAAACGGCGAGGTTCACTTGCCACGTGTCCTGGACGAAGCCGGCACCCGCGGTGAAGGTGCGGGTGGAGGCGGGCGGCGTGCCGAAGGCGCTCGGGTAGGCCGGGTTCGCGACGCGGCTGTCGAAGATGTACCCGACGCGCAGCGGGACGAGCTCGCGGGGGCCGACGCGATACTCGGCCCCGAGGCGCAGCGTGACGCCGTCGTGCCAGTCGAAGACGTTTGGCACTTCGGCGTGGCTGCCCATCAGGGTGCCGGACAGCGGCCGGCGCTGGTTTTGGCTCTGAAAGGCGTATTCGACGTCGGTCGCGAGGCCCAGGCGGCCGAGATCGGTGCGCACGCCGAAGCCGAGCTTGGCCGGCAGGGTGAAGTCGAGCTCCGCATCGCTGGCATCGGCGGTGAGCACCTTGGCCGAATCGGCGCGGGTCGTGACGACGACCTGGTTCCGGTAGACCACGCCGAGCTTCAGCTCGTCGATCGGCTGATACTGCAGGCCTAGCCGGAAGCCGGTGAAGCTCGCGCCCTGCATGTTCAAGTCCAGATACTGGAGCTCGTCGGGCTCCCCGCGCTCGCGCGAGAAGGTGACGTAGTTGACGCGGTAGCCGGCGCCGAACGCGAGCTTGCCGGGCAACCAGCGATCGCGCGGCACGTTGAGGCTGAGCATCGGCGTCACCTCGAAGAACACGATGTTCGTGCTGTCGACCCAGGTGACGGGGTTCACGCGGCCGACCGGGTACCGGTACTCGGCGCCGCCCGACGCGACCGGAAAGCCTGCCAGGCCCAGCGTGAGCCAGTCTCGCAGGCGATAGGCTGCGCCCAACAGAAAGAACGGGGCCACCACGGTCTCGGACTCGAGGTTTTCGCTCGGCGTCGGGCTGGCCTCGATTTTCCCGAGGATCAGGCTGAAATCACCGATCAATCCCAGGCCGCGGACCCCCTGTAACCCTGCAGGGTTATGAAACCCGGCCGAGGCGTCGTCCACGGATGCGATCGCGGTGCCACCCATGGCCTGGTGGCGCGCCGTGTAGAGGATCGGAGTATCGAAACCGGCAGCGTGCGCGCTGCTGGCCCAGGCGAGGCTCAGCAGCGCGGACGCCGCGCACAGGACGCTGGCTCGGCGCATGGCTCGAGGTGGCGCGCTCACTCTTCCAGACCGCTACAGTCGTTGAAGTTGGGTCTACAGCCCGAGGTCTCCTGGCATTCCAGACAGCCGTCCGAGTTCGGATCGGCGATGCACTCCCCGAGGCACTCCGCGATCGTGCACGTCACGAAGTTCGCGTAGCAGCTCGCGCACTCGGACGACATGTCGAGGTCCGCCAGCATGCAGTCGCGCGCGCAGTTCTCGTCGTCGCTCGCCAGGCACTCGCCTTGGCCGCAGGTCTGCGCAGCGACGCGGGCGCTGCCGTCGGCCACGAAGGGACAGTCGGTGTCGTTTTGACAGGTGGTGGCGTTGTCGGGATCGCACGCGACGTTACCGCCGGAAGGCTTTCCGCCCGTGCCGTCGTTGCCGCCGTTGTCGTCCCCGTCGTCGTCGCCGCATGCGGCAACGCTGAGAGCCGCAGCCGCCAGTAAGGTGAAGGCGAAAATAGGTCGTTTCATGGATTGCTCCTCGACGTTCCCACGGCGCGGTCCCTGAGCCCGCGCCGCACTCGAGTAGCAAACTAGCACTCTCCCGCGCCAGACGGTGTGGGGAGAAACTCCCAGAAGACTCAGGGTCCGTAGGAAAGCTCCCGAACGCGCAGCGTCGCCGGACCGCTGACGTCGGCGCGCAGCCGCACCTCGAGCTGCTCGACGGGATAGCCGGCGTAGGGACCCGCGCCGAGGCCCCAGCACCCGGGAGGGGTCGATAGCGAGTTACCAATCACGGTGTAGGTGCAGCCGTCGGCGCCGCCGTTCCGCACCAGTGCGAGCTCGAACTCGCCGCCCGCGCCGGCGATGTCGATGCGCAGCGAGCTGACGTCTTCGGGTGATGCCAGACGGAAGAAGATGCCGCCCACCTCGCTCGCGCTCTGGAATTCGAAGGTGGCCTCGACATACTCGCTCGAGGTGGAAAATCCAGTCACCACCTGAGCGGTGACGTCGTCGTCGAAAAGGTCGAGCGCGTAGACGCCGACCGTCTCGCAGCACTCGGGACATGAGCTCAGGAAGACGCATGCGGCCGGGTCGGGCGGGAACGGATCCACGCCGGGCGAGCCGCCCGTGGCGCCGCCTCCGGAAGAGGCTCCACCAGCCGAGCTGCCGCC
>JALYWZ010001006.1 GCA_030852505.1 Myxococcota bacterium
CGTGGAGCGCCGTCGCGACAAGGGTCGGGAAGATCTGATGCTGGGACGGCCGACCTGGGTCTGGGCCTGGCTCGCGGAGCGGTGTGACCGGCTGAGCTACCTGCGCTTTCGCAGCGTGCTCGAGGCCGTGCAACGGGAGGAGCTCGACCCCCTGCTGCTCGCCGAGCAGCTCGCCGAGCAGATCGAAGAGGTCGGCAGAGCCGCGATCCGCGGACGGCTCGAGCGGGCGCTCGCGCGCGTGAGCGAGCGATTCCCAGAATCACCCGCGCTGGCGGAGCTCGAGCGTGAGTTCGCGCGCCTGGAGACGTACGGTGGTTGAGCCGATCGCCGTGATCGGCAGCGGTTTCGGCGGGCTTTCGGCCGCGATCCGCCTCCAGGCCGCGGGCGTGGACACGGTGTTGTTCGAAGCCAAAGACAAGCCCGGCGGTCGCGCCTACGTGCACGAGGACTCGGGCTACGTGTTCGACGCCGGCCCCACCGTGATCACGGCGCCGCAGGCGATCGACGAGCTGTTCGAGCTCGCGGGCAAACGCCGCGAAGACTACGTCGAGTTCATGCCGGTGACGCCGTTCTATCGGCTGCTCTGGGACGACGGCACCGAGCTCGACTACACGGGTGGCCCTGGCTTCCTCGACGAGATCGCGCGGCTCTCGCCCGACGACGTGGCGGGCTACCAGCGCTTCGTCGACTACACTCGGCGCGTCTTCGAGAAGGGTTACGTGGAGCTGGCTGCCGAGCCGTTCTTGCGCTTTTCGGACATGGTGCGCGTCGCGCCGTCGCTGGTGCGGCTCCGCGCCGACCGCTCGGTGTACGCCACCGTGGCTCGCTTCGTGAAGAACGAACACCTGCGCCAGGCCCTGAGCTTTCACTCGCTGCTGGTCGGCGGGAATCCGTTCGAGACGAGCTCCATCTACACGCTGATCCACCACCTCGAGCGCGAGTGGGGCGTGTTCTTCCCGCGCGGCGGCACGGGCGCGCTGGTGCGAGCCCTGGTGCGGCTCTACCAGGAGCTCGGCGGAGAGCTGCGTCTGAACGCCCCGGTAGATCGCGTCGAGCTCGAGCAAAACGCCGGTCGCGTGCGCCACCTCGTGAGCTCCCCGGGGCGGCCGCGCGAGCCGTTCCACGCCGTCGTCTCCAACGCCGATTTGCACCACACCTACGCGCGCCTGTACCGCAAGCAGCCGGCCGCGCAGGCGATGCAGCAGAAGCTCGAGAGGTCCGAGTGGTCGATGTCGCTGTTCGTCTTGTATTTCGGGACCGACCGCAGCTACCCGATCGCGCATCACAACGTGCTGTTCGGCCCGCGCTACCGCGCGTTGCTCGACGAGATCTTCCATGGCGAGTCGCTGCCGGAAGATTTCAGTCTTTACCTGCACGCCCCGACGGTCACCGATCCGTCGCTCGCGCCGCCGGGCGGAGGCGCCTTCTACGTGCTGTCGCCGGTGCCGCACCTCGGCAACGCTCGGCTCGATTGGGACACGCTGGCTCCGCGCTACGCCGAGCGGATCCTCGCGGCGCTCGAGCGCTGGATGCCCGATCTGCGCCGGCACGTGGTCGTGCAGCGCACCACCACGCCGCTCGATTTCGAGCGGGGGCTATTCGCCTATCAGGGCTCGGCGTTCTCGCTGGCGCCGCTCCTGACCCAGAGCGCCTGGTTTCGGCCGCACAACAAGGATCCGCAGATCCCGGGCCTGTATCTGGTCGGCGCCGGGACGCACCCGGGTGCCGGCGTGCCCGGCGTCGTGGCTTCGGGCAAGGCCACGGCGCGGCTAGTGCTGGAGGACCTCGGAGCATGAGCGTCGCGTTGGCCCAGGGGATGTTGGCTCGGGGCTCGAAGAGCTTCGCGCTCGCAGCGCGCGCCTTGCCGCGGAGCTGCCGCGACGACATCGCGGTGCTCTACGCGTATTGCCGGCGCGCGGACGATCTCGTGGACGACGCGAGTGCTGCGGAGCAACCGGCGCGGCTCGACGCGCTCGCTGCCGAGCTCGGCTCCGTCTACGCGGGGGAGCCCCAGGAGGACCCGGTGCTGGCCGAGTTCCAGCGTGTCGTCTTCCGCTACGCCATCCCCGAGGGTTATCCGCGGGCGCTGCTCGACGGGTTCCGCTCGGACGTCGGGGCGGTCCGGATCCGCACGCTGTCCGAGCTCTTGATTTACGCGCATCGCGTCGCGGGCGTGGTGGGTCTGATGTCGTGCCGCGTGTTCGGGGTCCACGACGCCCGCGCGCTCACGCACGCCAATCACCTCGGTATCGCCATGCAGCTCACCAACGTGTGCCGCGACGTGGCCGAAGATTGGGGTAAAAATCGCGTGTATTTGCCGGCGGAGTTGCTGGGCTCGGTCG
>JALYWZ010001007.1 GCA_030852505.1 Myxococcota bacterium
GTTCGGGTGCGGGCGCCACGGCGTGGAGCTTCGGCTTCTCTTTGGCCTGCTGGCGGGCGGCCTGGGCGGCCACCTCCGGCGGGACGTCGTCCGGCCAGACCATGCCGCGGCCGTTCTCGCCGACGAGCGCGAACACGGCGGCCCACGGGATGCGGCAAAAGTGCGGGCTGCGGTTGAAGCTCAGGGTGCAGGACAGCGCGTCTTCCCCCACATCCAGATCGCGGATCGGGATGGCCATGTTCAGGCCGATCTGGAGCACGAGCTGATGCTCCTTCTTGAACCACGGCGGGACTCGAACCTCCTCGGGTCGCGGATCGAGATGGACGAAGACGGTGGACTGCTCGAGCAGTGCTAGCGCCACGTCCTTCTTGGCAGGCAGGCGGGGAGGCGAGGCCATTCCGTCCCGACCCATAGCGCTCTCGCGGCTGGAAGGCTAGACGGCACTTCGTCAGCGGGCGCACAAAGACGGGAAATTCGCGGCGAGTGGCTCGGTTTGGCTCAGTCTTCGAGCTCTTTCGGCCGCACCACGCGCTCGAGCTGGCCCGTGGTTTCGGGCCCGAGCGCGCTCCACTCGTCGATCTGGAGGGAGCACTCCGCGAGCGCCGCAGTGGGCATGTGCTCCGCCGCGCCAGTCAGGCGAAAGATCAGCGCTTCTATCCCCGGGTTGTGGCCGACGACCAGCACGCGCTGGGCCGGGCCCCCGAAGCGGCGCAGGGCGTCGAGGTAGGCATGCGGCTCCGCGAGGTAGAGCTCTTCGAGCAGCTTCAGATCGCCGCGGTACTCCGCCGCGGCCGCCGTCTCTTCGGCCGTGCGCCGAGCTCGCTCGGCCGCCGAAGACAGGATCAGGTCCGGCAGCGCCTGCTCTTCGCGCAGGATCTCGCCGATCCGTCGGGCCGCCTTCTTGCCCTTCTTGGTCAGCTCGCGCGCGTGATCGCTCGACGCATCGTCGCGATCCGCCTTCGCGTGACGCAAGATCAGCAGGGTTTTCATGAACGGAGCATCCACTGGCTGGGTTCGGTTCGCAACGGCCGTGCGCGGCCGTTCGCCCCGAGCCGCGTGGGCTAGAATACGGGCCGCCATGGAGACTGGGCAACGGAGGAGTGAGCGTTTCCGGGCCCGGATCGCGGAATGACCCAACGAATTCTGGTGGTCGAAGACGAACCGGCGATCGCGGAGTCGGTCGCGTACGCGCTGCGCCGCGATCACTTCACGGTGACCATCGCCAGCACGGCTCGCGACGCGGAGCGTGAGGTTGCCGGAATGGATCTGGTGGTGCTCGACCTGATGTTGCCGGACTCGAGCGGCTTCGATCTGATCGCGGAGTTTCGCGAGCGTGGCTTGAAGACGCCGATCATCGTGCTCTCCAGCCGCGACGACGAGGCCGATCGCGTGGCAGCTCTCGAGGCCGGCGCCGACGACTACGTGACCAAGCCGTTTTCGCCGCGCGAGGTCGTGGCGCGCGTGCGCGCGGTGCTGCGCCGGGTCGAGATGCCGGCGGCGCCACCTCCCCGAGATTTCCCGGTGCGCGTCGATCTCGGAGAGCGGCGGGCGTTCGTCGTGGACCGGGAGGTGGAGCTCACGCGCGTCGAGTTCGACCTGCTTTCGTGCCTCCTCCAGCGGCCGGGTCGCGTGTTCACGCGCGCCCAGCTGATCGACCGCGTGTGGGGCGACGGCTACGCGATCACCGACCGCACCGTGGACTCCCACGTCAAGTCGCTGCGCCGCAAGGTGGGGGACGGCGGCGCCGGGCCGGCCGTGATCGAGACCGTGCGCGGCGTCGGGTTTCGCATCGCGAGCGACAGCGATCCGGAGCCGCCCGAATGATCCGACTCGTGATCGTGGCGCTGGCCGCGGTCGGCCTGATCCTGTTCGTTGCGTTCGTCGTCTCGCGGCTTTTGCGAGCACGCACGCGCGGCATGAGCGTGCGCCTGCAGGTGTTTTTGGCGCTGGCGCTGATCGTCGGCGCCTTCGCGTTCGGTCTGGGCGTGATGGTCGTCGATCGCGTGGAGGCGCGGGCCGTGCGGCTCGCGACGCAGGCCGCAGAAGACGAGGCGCGCGCCGTGGCCGGTATTCTGGCGGGCGAGCTGGATCGCGCGGGCGGCACCGTGCGCGAGCTGGCCGAGCACTTGAGACAGGAGCAGCTGCGCGGCGCCGACCTCACGATCGAGCTCGTCGACTCGGACGGGACGGTGCGCTTCCGCCCGCGCGGGATGCCGGGTCAGGACCAGGGCAGCGTGACGGTCGAGGCGCCGATCGTGGTGGACGGACAACCCCGGGGGCTCGTGCGGGTGATCAAGCCGACGCTCGCGATGCGCAACCTGGTCGCGGACATCGCGCCG
>JALYWZ010001008.1 GCA_030852505.1 Myxococcota bacterium
GCTCTGCGGCGAGCGTCACCGAGCGTGCTCCCTGGATCCTCTCGACCGAGCTGCGCCTGGCCGAGGCCGTACGCGCCGGAACGCCGGTGCTCGGCGTGTGTTTCGGCCATCAGCTGCTCGGCCAGGCCCTCGGCGGGCGCGTCGCCCGGAACCCGCGCGGCCGTGAGATCGGCACGGTGCATCTGGAGCGCGTCGCAGAGGACCCGCTGTTTTCGGGGGACGAGCCGTTCGAGGTCAACATGACGCACCTCGACGCGGTGGTGGAGCTGCCGGCGGGCACGGCCGTGATCGGTCGCACGGCGCTGGATCCCCACGCCGCCGTTCGTTTCGGCGAGCGCGCCTGGGGCGTGCAGTTCCACCCGGAGATCGACGCCGACGTGATGGCGGCCTACGTGGACGGGCGGAGCGCTCAGATCCGAGCGGAGGGGCTGGATCTGGCCGCGATCCGCGCGGGCATACGCGACGGCGAGCCGGGACGCGCGGTCCTGCGACGCTTTCTATCGGGGGTTGCCGCGGGGCGCTTCGAGCGGTAGACCGCGCGCTCAAATGGGTTTTTCCTGCGGCATCGTCGGTCTGCCGAACGTCGGCAAGAGCACGCTCTTCAACTCTCTGTCGAACGCCAAGGCGGAAGCGCAGAACTTTCCGTTCTGTACGATCGAGCCCAACGTCGGGATCGTGTTCGTGCCCGATCAGCGGATCGCGGCGCTGGCCAAGGTCGTGCAACCCGAGCGCGAGGTGCCAGCCACGATCCGCTTCGTCGACATCGCGGGGTTGGTTCGCGGCGCCTCGAAGGGTGAGGGGCTCGGCAATCAGTTCCTCTCGCACATCCGCGAGGTCGACGCGGTGGCCCACGTGGTGCGCTGCTTCGCCGACGACAACGTGACGCACGTCGACGGCAAGGTCGATCCGGTGGCAGACGTCGCCACGATCTCGACCGAGCTCGGGCTCAAAGATCTCGACACCGTCAACAAGCGGCTCGATCGCGCGCGCAAGCAGAGCAAGGGCGGCGATCCGCTGGAGAAGCTCGCGGTCGTGGTCTGCGAGCGGCTGTCGACGCACCTCGACGCGGGCAAGCCCGCCCGTTCGTTCGCGGCCGACGACAAGGAGCGCGAGATCCTGCGCGAGCTCAGCCTGCTCACGGACAAGCCGACCTTCTACGTCGCGAACGTGGACGAGGGCTCGCTCGCCGCGATCGACGAGAACCCGCACTACCGCGCGATCAAGGCGCTCGCCGACTCGGAGAAGACGCCGGTGGTGGTGATCTGCGCGGCGCTCGAGGCGCAGATCGCCGAGCTCGAGCCCGCCGATCGCCCCGAGTTCTTGAAGAGCGCCGGCCTCGAAGAGCCCGGGCTCAACTCGGTGATCCGCACCGGCTACTCGCTGCTCGGGCTCAGCACCTACTTCACCGCCGGCAAGCAAGAGGTCCGCGCCTGGACGATCCGCAAAGGCTCGACGGCGCCCAAGGCCGCCGCCGTGATCCACACCGATTTCGAGCGCGGCTTCATCAAGGCCGAGGTGATCTGGTGGGAAGACTTCGTGGCGCTCGGCAGCGAGGCCAAGTGCCGTGAAGCGGGCAAGCTCGCGATCGAAGGCAAGGACTACGTCGTCCGCGACGGCGACGTGATGCACTTCCGCTTCAACGTCTGAGCAAGGGTTCGGGTCGCTGGGCGTCAGCCGTCGGGTAGAGCTCACCCGCCTGGCAAGGCAGATCTCGATCGCCGCGGGCGGCGCACTCCAGAAACCAGATCCGGCGAGGCCGGCGCGGGCTGGCTAAAGTCAGCGCCCGGCGCGAGGCGCTATCGATCACCGGAACCTCAGAAGAGCTTTAGGTCTTCGGAACGCAGCGATCCCAGAAATCGCTCCGCCAGATCCCTACCCGGCGACTGCACCGGCACCGGCCCCCCGAAGAGCCCGGCGAAGCGGAGGAGCCACACCGCCATGAGCGCCACGAACAGCGTCGCGCCGAGGCGAGTGGTCCAGCGCGCGCGCTTCGCATCGTCGCCGCGATCGGTGATCGGCCCGCGCACGTAGTCCAGCGCGGCCTTGGCCGTGAGCCAGGCGAACAGCGGCGAGATCAGCGGCGACAGCGGGTGCAAGGCGAGCGCCGCGCCGAGGTGGCCGTGCGCGAGCTCGAGCGTCGCGCGCGTCAGGCCGCAGCCGGGGCAGGGGATGCCGAGGAACGTCGCGGTCGGGCAGATCGGAACGCGAAAGAACACGATTCCCGCGAACGCCGCGGCTCCGAGCGCCACGAAAAGAACGCGCCGCGCTCGGGTGGAGCGCGGCGCTCGGGGAACGCCGCCGATGACCTGGACCGTCGCGAGGACCGGCATCGGCG
>JALYWZ010001009.1 GCA_030852505.1 Myxococcota bacterium
CGCTCGTGGACGTGTACGTCAACGACGCGTTCGCCGTGAGCAACAAGAAGGGCACCCCCTTCGACCCGCTACCGCGTTTGGTTCGCGAGCACGGGATCGGGCTCTGGTTCGAGCGTGAGCTCGCGACGCTGGACGGCCTGAAGCAGGGTCCTGCGCCGTTTCTGGCGGTGATTGGCGGCCCGGCGACGCGCGAGAACTTTGCGCTGCTCGAGGCGCTGTTGCGCCGCGCCACCCGCATCGCCGTCGGCGGTGCGCTCGGCAACAGCTTGCTCAAAGCCCGCGGGGCGGATCTGCAGGCTACGCCGGTGAACGACGAGCTCCTCGCGGAGATGCGCAGCTTCTTGAGCCGCGCCCGTGACCGCAAGGTCGAGGTCGTGCTGCCGACGGACGTGCTCGTCGGCGAGTCGCCGAGCGCGGAGCTCGGTCTGCCCAAGGACCTGAAGGCGCTGCCTCAGGGCACCCAGGCGCTCGACCTCGGCCCGCAGTCGCTCGAACGCCTGAAGCAGGAGCTCGTCCGAGCCAAAACGGTGCTGTGGTCGGGCGCGCTCGGTGCCTGCGAAAACCCGGCGTTTTCTGGCGGCACTCTCGGCTTCGCCCAGGCTTTGGCCGGCTCGACCGCGCCGTCGCGCGTAGTGTTCGACGGCCCATTGATCTCTGCTCTGATCCGGAGCACGGACGACTTGGTTCCCAAGATTGGTTTCGTTTCGACCTCCGGTCGCGCCGGCCTCGAATACATCGAAGGCCGAACGCTGCCGGCGCTCGAAGCCTTACGTGGTGGTGCAACGTGACTAGGAAGTATCTGATCGCAGGCAACTGGAAGTTGAACGCAGGCGGCGCGAAGGGCATCGAGCTCGCGACCGCCGTCGCTGCCGCCACCAAGGGCGTGCAGGCAGAGGTCGTCGTGGCGCCGCCGTTCACGGTGCTAGCCGCGATCGCCAACGATCTCGAAGGCACGCACGTCGAGGTCGCGGGTCAGAACCTGTACCCGAAGGACTCCGGCGCCTTCACCGGCGAAATCAGCGCCCCGATGCTGCTCGAAGCCGGCGCCAAGTGGGTGATCCTCGGCCACAGCGAGCGCCGCCAGTATTTCGGCGAGACGGACGCCTCGGTCAAGGACAAGGTCGTGGCGGCGATGGCTGCAAACCTGTGCCCGATCGCCTGCATCGGCGAGACCCTCGCGGAGCGCGAAGCGGGCAAGACGCTCGAGGTCTGCTTCCGACAGCTCGATGCGTTCAGCGCCGAGCTCGCCAAGCGCCCCGGCTACGGGGTCGTCGCCTACGAGCCCGTCTGGGCCATCGGCACCGGCAAGGTGGCCACCCAGGAGCAGGCCCAGGAGGTCCACGCCGCGATCCGCCAGCGTTTGGCCGCGGTTTCGGCCGAGCTTGCGAGCAAGACCCGTATCTTGTACGGAGGCAGCGTCAAGGCCGACAATGCCGCCGGCCTGCTGGGTTCGGCGGACATCGACGGCGCTTTGGTTGGCGGGGCCTCGCTCGATGCGGCAGGCTTCGCGGCCATCGTCAAGGCCGCCCCCGCAACCTGAGACCCGAAGGCGCTCCCAATGATCGACATCATCCAAACCCTGCTGACGGTCACCCACGTGATCGCCTGCGTCTTCCTGATGCTGGTGATCCTGATCCAGCCGGGTAAGAGCGGCGGCCTCGGCGCGCTCACCGGCGCCGGAGCCCAGCAGGTGTTCGGCGGGCGCGGCGCCGGCAATCTCCTGACCAAGACCACCTGGGCCACGGCCGCGGTGTTCTTCGCCACGAGCATCACGCTCGCCTACCTGTCCTCGTCCGCCGACGAGGCCCTGCAGACTCGCAGTGAGCTGCAGCAGAAGTCCGAAACGCTCCCGCTTCCGCTCCCCTCCGCTTCGGCGAAGTAGCGGAGGCGCCGAGTGCGCCGCCCCTTCGAACCGAGCGCCATTCTGGACGCGAGCGCGGCCGCCGCCGTCAAAATCGGCGTGAGCCTGGCCGTGCTCGCGGGCGGCTTCCGCGCCATCAGCGACGACGACTACGCGCGGCTCGTGATCGCTCAGCAGTTCGCGGAATCGCCCGCCCTCGATCCGAGCAGCACGAGCTGGCTGCCTCTGCCGTTTTGGATCTACGGCGGAGGCTTCGCGCTGTTCGGCGACGGCCTCGGCGTCGCTCGAGCGATTGCGCTGGGCCTCGGCGCACTGGCGGCAGCGCTGGTCGTGCTGGCAGCGCGGTGGCTCGGTCTCTCGCGCGGAGCGGCGATCGCCGCCGGCGTGTTGTCGGCTCTCTTCCCCTACTCGGCGTACCTCGGCGCGGCGTCTGTGCCCGAAGCGGCAGCGAGCGCGCTGGTGGTGCTTGGCGC
>JALYWZ010001010.1 GCA_030852505.1 Myxococcota bacterium
AGCGCGTACAGCGCTGCAGCCGCCAGGATGCCGGCCTGGCGCATGCCACCGCCCAGCATCTTGCGGAAGCGGCGCGCGCGCGCCACGGCCTCGCGCGTGCTGCACAAGGCCGAGCCGACCGGCGCGCCGAGTCCCTTCGAAAAGCAAACGCTCACCGTGTCGAACGGAGCCGCGAGCTCGGCGAGTGAGCGGCCGCTCGCGATCGAGGCGTTCCAGAGCCGCGCGCCGTCGAGGTGTAGCGCGAGCCCCAGCTCCCGCGCAGTACGCGCAATTTCCGCCACATCGCGCTCCGGGAACAGCTTGCCGCCGCCCCGGTTGTGCGTGTTCTCGAGCGCGACCAGGCTGGTGCGCGGGTGATAGTCGCGGAGCGGCTTCACGGCGGCGCGGAGCTCCGCCGCACCGAACGTGCCGCCCTGACCGACGCTCATGAATTGCACGCCCGCGATCGCGGCGCCGGCTCCGGATTCGTACCAGGCGATGTGGGCGCCCTCGCCCGCGACCACTTCGTCGCCGGGCCGCGTGTGCACGAGCAGCGCGATCTGATTGCCCATCGAGCCCGATGGAACGAACAGCGCGGCCTCTTTACCGAGCAGCGAGGCCACCTCGTGCTCCAGCCGCGTGACGGTCGGATCTTCGCCGTAGACGTCGTCGCCGACTTCCGCGCGCGCCATGGCTTCGCGCATGGCGGGTGTGGGTCGGGTCACGGTGTCGGAGCGGAGGTCGATCATGGGTCTCCGGCGCGGCGTTCGAGGGCGGCGGTGAAGAGCTCGTAAGCGAGGAGCTGGACGGCCTGGGCGAGGTTGATCGAGGGCTGGCTCGCGGCCATCGGGATCCGAACATATCGCGTCGCGAGCCGCTGTTCGTCCTCCGACAGGCCGGTCTTCTCGTTGCCGAAGAGAATCGCGATTTCCGTGCCCTCGGTGGCGGCGCGGACGAGCTCGGGGGCGAGCTCCCGCGGGGTGCGAACGTGGCTCACGCCGCGCCGCCCGGTCGTGATCACGACCTCGGCCGCGCCGGCGACCGCGGTCTCCAGATCCGGCGCGAGCGCGACACCGTCGAGCACGTCCCACGACTTCACGGCCATCTTGAAGGCCATCTCGTGCTCGGGCACGCACAAGCGCGAGGGCTTGACGAGCGTGAGCCTCGAGAAGCCCATCGTCTTCAGCGCCCGCGCGGAGGCGCCGAGGTTCTCGGGGTAGTGCGGTCGCACCAGCACGAAGCGAATGCGAGCGTGCGCGGGCAGCACCACGCGGTTCGGGCTGCCGAGGTCTCTCACGGAGCTCATCGTGGGTCGCGCTCCGGTTCCGGCTCCGAGCTCGAGCGCGCGCAGCGAAAGCCGATGCTGGGGCTCACCGTGCCGCGCGACACGCCGCGCCGCGCAGCTCCGCGCAAGAACGGCGCTGCGCTCTCGAAGCTGCCGCCGCGCACGGCCCAGACATCCGCGCCCCTCGGGTTCTTGTCGTCGTAGCGCTCGCGGTAGCGATCGGCCGTCCATTCCGCGACATTTCCGGCCAAATCCAGGACTCCCTCGGGGGTGCGCCCGGCGGGAAAGCGGCCCACCGGGGCGAGCTCGGCGTAGCCGTCGTCCGGCTCGTTCGGCATCAGAGCCAGGCGTCCGTGGTTGGATGCGCGCGAGTTGTAGAGGTCGCCCCACGGGTAGGTCCGGCCCGAGCGACCACGCGCCGCGCGCTCGAACTCGGCTTCGGTGGGCAAGCGCGCGTCCTGGTAGCGGCAGAAGGCTTCGGCGTCGTCGTGGTTCACGAACGTGACCGGCAGGTCCGGTCGAGCGAAGCGCCCGGCGCCGTTCTCGTAGCCCGCCGGCTCGCAGCGCCCGACGGCCACGCAGCGCGCGTACGCGGCGACGGAGACCTCGGTGCGGTCGATGTAGAAGGGGGGGAGCCGGACGCGGCGGCGCCACAGCTCGTTGTTGAACGTTTCCTCGGTGCAGCGGTGACCGAGCGGCTCGCGCGCGCACTCGGCGAACGCCGCCATCACCTCGTCCGGGGTCGAGCCCATCACGAAGGCGCCGCCCGGGATCTTCACCATCGGCGTGGCCGGTGAGCGCAGCGTCACGATCCGCTCGGAACCAGGCAGCAGCTCCTGGCCTGCTGGAAGCGCCGCGGTGCGGTTCGGGAGCAGGCCGAGCGCGAGCGCGAGCGGCCACCCCGTCATGGTTGTTCCCGGTCTACCGCCGCGCGTGCGCTCGGGTCGGGCTTCGCGACGGAAAGAGCTGGCGCAGCTGCCGATGCAGACGGGGATACGGCAGCGGCTGGCTTTTCTTTCGCCGACGCGGCCGCGCGGGGCCGGGGCCGCGGTCGCGCGGGGGGCGCGAG
>JALYWZ010000286.1 GCA_030852505.1 Myxococcota bacterium
GACTATCACCTCCGCCGACGCCGAGGCGCTCGGCGCATCAGCGCGGGGGCTCGCCGGAGGGCTCTGGTGTCGAAGGCTCGGAAGCGTCGCCTGCAGGCATGAGCTCACGCAGGATTTCGGCCACGGCTTCGTAAAGGGCCTCGGGGATCTCTTCGCCGACCTCGAGGTCCATCAACGCGCGCGCCACGGGCACGTCGCGGATCACCGGCACACCGGCGGCCCGCGCTGCGTCCAGGATTTGGCGGGCGAGCGCGCCCTGACCCTGGGCCAGGACCGTCGGGGCGGCGTCCTCGGCTTCGTCGTAGCCGAGCGCGGTGGCGAGGTGGGTCGGGTTCACGATCACCACGCGCGCCCGCTCGACGGCGGCGAGCTGCGCGCTGAACAGCACCTCTTGGTGCGCGCGCCGGCGCGCCGCCTTGAGCTCGGGATTGCCCTCGGCCTCGCGAAAATCACGCTGGACCTCGGCCCGCGTCATCATCCAGCGCTTCAGGAAGGCGCGCCGCACCAGCAACAGATCCAGCGCGCCCAGCGCCAGGAAAACCAGGGCAGCATCGCGGGCGATGCGCCGGGACACGATCTCCACCAGGCCCAGCGCAGGTCCGAGCTGCCCAGGAGTCGCCGCCAGCGCGGGCAGGTGCGAGCGCAGCACGGACAGCGTGAGCGCGATGACGATCCCGGCGGCGAGCAGCGCCCGCAACACGCTCACCAGCCGCTCTGCCGAGAATAGCCCGGTGATTCCGGTCAGCGGGTTCAGTCGATCGAGCCGCAGCGACAGCCGCGAGGGCACGAAGGCACCGCCGCTCTGGACGAGGCCCACGCACCAGCTGGTGAAGGCCGCCGCCGTGAGCAGCGGTACGGTCACGGTCAGCACCGCCAGCGCGAGCTCGGCGGGCTCCAGCGCGCGGCCTTCCGCAGCATAGGCGACGGCTCGAGACGCCACTCCGAAACCCGCCGACACCAGCGATGGCACGAGCGAGAGCGCCACCAGAAAGGCGACGGCCTGGGTGAGGGCGCCGGAGACCGCCAGATCGCCCTGCTCGCGCGCGTGCCGCAGGCGGCGCGGTGTGGGTTGCTCGGTCTTGTCGGACATGACCGACGCTCAGGAGCTGACGCGCGCCCAGAGCAGATCGTGATCGGAGGCGGGGGTGCGGAGCTGCCCGCGCGCCAGAGCCGACAGGTTGGTACACACGACGTCGTAGCGCCGCGGTAGATCGAGCCCGAGCCGGCCGAGAGCCACGCACGCGCGGTGCGTCAGCTTCGGCTCGCGCTGGCGGCCGAACCAGTGCGTCGGAGTCACGTCCGGATCTTCGGCTCCATACCGGGCGAGCGGAGCGAGCACGCGGCGCAGGCTGTCGATCTGGCGCCGCACCGAGAACGCGTTGGTGTCGCCGCAAGCGACGAAACGGTGCTGAAGGCCGCGCTGACACAATGCGTCCGCGATGCTCTCGACCTGACGCCGACGGTGCAGGTTGCAACCCGCGGTGTCGAGGTGAAACGAAACCACGCCGAACGCCTGGCTCGTGCCGCGCGGAGTGAGCTCGGCGAGCAACGCGTACTTCGGGCGCGTTTTGCCGCCGGCGATGTACATCCGCTCGAACCACGACAACGACGAGAGCCTCGGCAACTGCACGAGCGTTTGCTCGCTGCAGCTCACGCGGTCCGCGTCGTACACGAGCGCGAGCCCCGGCATTTCGCCACGAGCCACTGCGAAGCCCGGACCCAGCGTGTCGGCGATCCGTTCGGACAGCCGGCCTTCCTGGGAAACCAGGTCCTCTTGAACGCACAGCACGTCGAGCCCCTCTCTCTGACGAAGCTGCTGATAGTGCGGCAGCAGGGCACAAAGCTGCCTGCCGTGCATCAGGTTGTGACTCGCGACGACCGTCGAAGCGAACACGCATCGGACTTTAACCCGCTTTTCAGCTCCACTGAAGCCCCAATCGGCAGCTCGTCGGGCGAGTTGCGGACGTGTGATAAGGTGCGAGCGGTCTATGCCGGCCCCTGTCGAGCTCGAAACGCGGGCGTCACTGCCGGTTCCGGAGCTCCTGGCCGGCGGCAAGCTCGCCTTCGAACGGATCCTCGAGCGGATCCGGGGCTCTCGGCGCTCGATACTGATGCGCTGCTTCGATTGGCGCGACGACGAGACGGGGGAGCTCGTGGCGCGCGAGCTCCTGAAAGCGGCCGATCGCGGCGTGGAGGTGACGGTGCTGAAGGACCGTGTCGGCCGCACCTACGAGTACCTCGAGGGCACGCGCTCGAGCTTCTTCCACAAGGAAGTCGACCTCGTGGCTCGGATGCAGACCTGGTTCTTGATGGCCGGCTACCGGCAGTGGGGCTCGTTCCGCCAGCGCGAGAGCGAGCTCGCCAGCGCCTTGCTGCGCCACCAGAACGTGACCATCTCGCGCCACGAGAAGCGCTTCGATCACTCGAAGCTGTACCTGTTCGACGACGACGTGCTGGTGCTCGGCGGGATGGGGATCGGCGACGACTTCCGTTGTTTCAACGTGGACTTCATGGTCGAGGTGCGCGGGCGCGAGTCCGTGAGTCGCTTCGGCGATCGTTACCTCGGGCGGGTCCGGTTCGATCCGGAGCGAGACCTCGATTATCTGCTGCATTCGTTCCGGACGCGCGGGCGCTCGCTCCTCGAAGATCGGCTGCGCCTGGTGCGTGAAGCCAAGCACCGGCTCACGATCGAGATGGCGTACCTCGGTGATCGCCGCTGTACCGACGCGCTGGTGGCCGCCGTCGAGCGCGGCGTCGAGGTGACGCTGCTCACCGCGCGTCGAGCGAACATCATCGCCGATCTGAACTTGCAGACCGTCAACGAGCTGTTGCGTCGGACGCGCGCCCCGGAACACCTGCGCGTGGTGCTGCACCCGCGCATGGTCCACGGCAAGGCGATCGTGGCCGACGGGGCTCGAGTGGACATCGGCTCGGCCAACTTCACGGTGCTCTCGCACGGCGCGTACGAAGAGGTGAACCTGTACTCGAGGCAGGAAAGCTTCGCGCGCGCCGTCGAACAGGCGATTTGGGCCGATGCCGACCAGGGCGAGCGCGTCTATGGCCCGGTTCCGTATCGCCGCGCCTACGCGGCCGTGGAGCTCGCGCTCTCCCACTACCACGGCGGGCGAGTGACCTGGAATTCAGCGGCAGTGGAGCAGGGGACGGATTAGCCGCGCGGTGAAGCCGTGGTGGAAGCTCGAAGTACGGGATGGCAATGATCCTCGCTTGATCCGCGGCTCGGGCCCGGCTTATGAGCGACGCTGGTAGCCCTGCTCCCCGAGCCCTTCGGCGGCTCGTGTCGTCTCGTGTCGAAGGTGATCCCAACATGCGCAATATCAATCGAGCCCTACTTGCACTGATCGTGGCCGCGACTCCGCTCTCGGGCGCGCTCGGCGGTTGCAGCGATTCGTCGGACGAAGAGAACACGGCCGATGAGCTCAGCGAGGACTGCAGCCTCAATTCGGATTGCGGAGACCCGTTGATTTGCGCGTTCTCGCGCTGCCACAAGCAGTGCGCGGCCGATCGCGACTGCCCTACCGGTCAGCGCTGCGTCACCGGTGAAGAGGACGACGCCGAAGAAGCCCAGAAGCCTGGCGTTTGCCAGCTCCCGGTCGAGAAGAAGTGTAAGGAGGATCGCGACTGCAACGGCGGTCAGTACTGCGGCCCGGACCAGGAGTGTCGGGACGGTTGCAACGACGACAGCGATTGCAACCTGATCAAGGACTACGTGGTCTGCACCCCCAGCCACGTCTGCGCCAAAGAGGACGAGGTCGGGAGTAACGGTGACCTGCCCCCGGCGGGCGGTGGCTCGGAGGGCGGGGCAGGTGGTGCCACCGGCGCTGGTGGCGGCAGCGGCGGCGCGTCGGAGCCCACACCGGGTGATGCCGGTGCGGGCGGTGAGCCGGACATGGGCAGCGGCGGCGCCGGCGGCGCGAGCGGCGGAACCGGCGGCAAGACCGGCGGTACGGGCGGCAAGACCGGCGAAGGCGGGGCCCCGAGCGGCGACGATTGCAGCCTGCCGGACGCGGACAACAACGATCGCGACTCCGCGACTCCCTACGAGTTCGATACCGAGGTCAAGGGCTGCCTGCAGTCGACGATGGACGTGGACTTCTTCGAGTTCACGACGCCGGAAGAGCCCGTTCAGGGTGGCCAGCTCCTCGTGCGCACGACCAACGTGGGGATGGATGGCAACTACTACCTGACCGTTTACTCCGGCACGGACAACGCCAAGATCCGCGAGTACTACGGCGCTCAAGGCGCGAACGGCGCGATCTGGTTTCCGGCTGCGCCCGGACAGCTGTTCCGCGCCAGCGTGACGCCGTACAGCGTGATCCCGCCCGAGTACACGTTCTCGGCGGAGTACATCCCTTACGAGGATGCATACGAGCCGAACGACTCTCGCGAAGATGCGGTGCCGATCGAGCTCGATACGCCGATCGAGGCCTACCTGTTCAAGGGTTATTCGAGCTCGGCTGCCCCTGACAACGACAACGACTGGTACGAGGTGACCCTGGCCGCCGGTAGCGTCACGGCCACGCTCGATCAGCCCGAGAGCGTCGCGTCGTACATCATCCTGGTCGACTCGACCGGGAACACGGTCGCTCAGCAGTACGGCGCGGCCGGCACGGACATCACGCTCGAGCGCAACAACCTCGCGGGCCCGGCAAAGTACTACTTCAACGTGCAGCACTATACCGGCGCGAACGTGAACGGCAGCGGTACCACCCCGCCCGAGTTCGATCAGCAAAAGTACGTGTTCGAAGTCACGCAGGACTGAGAGCCGCGAGCCATCGGTCGTCAACCATCCGCTCGCAAGGGGCCGATGGTTGGCGGCTAGGGCAACACGCCGGTGAGCGCGAAACCGCCGCCGCCGGCGTCGAACCAGGCCGTCGGCGTCAGGCGGAGCCGGCCGAAGACGTCGCTCTCGGGCCGTGGCTCGTAGCGGTTCGGATCGTCGTTGGTCACGAGCAGCACCACGCCGAGGCCGGCCGCGGCCGCGCCGACGCCTGCGCCGATCCATCCGAACTTCTCGCGCGAACGCACGTCTTCGAGCTCGGAGAGCGCTCGT
This sequence comes from Myxococcota bacterium, assembly GCA_030852505.1. Classification (GTDB taxonomy): domain Bacteria; phylum Myxococcota_A; class Polyangia; order Polyangiales; family Polyangiaceae; genus PMG-095. The sequence goes on from JALYWZ010000286.1 coordinate 5,072, forward strand.
TTGAGCTGGCTCACGCAGGCGCTCGTCTGCTCTCCGGCCGCCTTGTCGCAGTCGCCGCCGGGTCCGTTGCGGGCGGCTTGTTTGTCGAACTCGGTCTTCTTGTCTTCCTCGGTGGCCTTGTTCACGAAGACGAAGCCGACTCCCGCCGCGGCGAGCGCTGCCCCGGCGCCGATGGAGATGTAACCCCACGTGCGCTGGGTGACCGTCCGAGAGCGGTAGTTCGCTCGGTATTCCGCGGTGGGTTGCAGCTCGATCGCGACGCGGGCGGAGCCGGCCTTGGGGACCGTGACCTTGCGTTCGAGCGGTGTGAAGCCGGCGCGCTCGACGCGCAACACGTGCTGACCGCTCGGGAGGTTGAGCCGCCCGGCGTAGCCACCGCGGGGCACGCCGTCGATCGTGATCAGCGCGTCCGGCTCGCTCAGAACGAGCTCCAGGGCGCCACCCTGCGTGGCGAGCTGCGCTGGGTCCGGTTCGGGATCGAGCGCGAGCGTGCCGTTGCTGGCGGGGCCGAGCGACACCGTCTTCTTGGCGCTCTGGTAGCCGGGGCGGCGGATCTCGATCGTGTGTTCACCGGGCGAGAGCGCCAGTGAGGCGCTGAGCGGCGTCTTGCCCACGGGCGCGTCGTCGACGAACACCTCGCCGTCGAGCAGGCGCGTCTCGAGCGTGAGGTGTGCCGGTTGACCCTCCACGGGCAAGAGCTCGAAGCTAACCTCGACTTTGGCCTGGCCCGGCACGACGACTTGCTTCCGTGCCGGCGCGTAACCGGTCGCGACCAGCGCGACGATGTGCACGCCCGACGACACGCGCAGCGGCGAGGTGAGCGGCAGCTTGCCGGCTTCGAGCCCGTCTACCTCGACGCGCGCGCCCGTCACGCTGCTCGTGATCGCGAGCTCTCCGATGCGCTGGGCCTGCTGATCGCGCTCGGTCTTGACCTTGGCGAGGCGCCCGGCGTCGAGCCCCTCGGGCGCGGCGAGCAAGCGGTCGAAGATCTCGACGGCGGCTACGGGGCGGCCCATCGCCGCATACACGAGGCCGATGTTGTAGAGCACGAGCGGGTGCGGAGCGAGCTCGTAGGCGCGCTGGAACTCCGCGAGCGCGCCGTCGTTGTCTTGCTGATTGAAGAGCCGCAAGCCGCGATCGAAGCGTTCGCGCGCCTCGGTGCGCGCGGCAGAGTCGTCGGCGCACGCCAGCCCGGGCGCGAGCGCGGCGTGGGTCGCGAACAGGGTCAGACTCAAAGCGAAGGAAGCGCCGATGCGGCGCAAGCTGCGAGAGCTCAAAACGGGTTCTCCTCGGACAGGCCGTGCTCTTTGGCGCGCGACGTGGCGCCGCCCTTGCCGGGGCGGGCGGGCGGCCTCGCGGGCTCGGCC
>JALYWZ010000287.1 GCA_030852505.1 Myxococcota bacterium
GCGCTGTCGGCACCGACGACATCCCCGCCTTCCTCGGCGACGCCGCGCTCGGCGCGCTCCTGCCTCGAGCCTCGAGCTTTCTCGGGATCGCCGAGACCCAGGCGCTGCTCGACGAGGTCGAGGCCGGCGCACCCGCGCTCGTGCGCCAGACCGTCCCGAAGCCGGTCTCGCTGCCCGTCTACGCGGAGGTCCTGCGGCGGCTGCTCGAAGAGCGCCTCAGCATCCGCGACCAGCGCACGATCCTCGAGGCCCTGGCCGCGATCGGCGGCGTCGAGAAAGATCCGCTCAATCTGGCCGAGTTCGTGCGCGCCCAGCTGCGCCGCAGCATCACCCACCGCCTCGCCGGCAGCGCGCGGGAGCTGCCGGTGCTGGTCCTCGACTCGCCGCTCGAGGAGACGATCCGCGGCGCGTTGCAGCGCACCCCGGCGGGCACGTTCCTGGCGCTCGCGCCGGCCGTCGCGCGCGACATCGTGAGCTCCGTGCGAAACGCGCTGCAGAGCTGGCCCGCGCCGAGCCGCCCGGTGCTGCTGGCACAGCCGGACATTCGCCGCTTCGTTCGAAAGCTCCTGGAAGTGGAGTTCCCGGAGCTCGAGATCGTGTCCCCGGTCGAGCTGATGCCGACGCTGCAGCTCAGAGCCGTGGCGCGAGCCGTGCCGAACTGAGGGTCATCCCCGGTCGATCATCATCCGCCGGGGCGCGATACCGCTCTGCTCGATCAGCCGCTTGGCTTCTTTCTGAAGCAGCGGGTGCGTGCGCTTCATCATGAAACCCGCGAGCAGGCGCGGGTCCTGCTTGAGCAGCTTGGTGAGCGCCTTCTTCATGGTCTTGGTGTCGCCCACGTGTGCCGAGGCAAACGCCGAGGAGCGGTAGAGCTGCGGGCGGATCTGCTCGAAGGTCGCGTCCTCGAAATCGAACAAGGCCAGCGTTTCTTGGGCTTTTTTGGCGTTTCCGCTGCGGGCCCAGGCCTCGGCGCAGACCGCCGCCAGCATCGCGCGCGTGCGCGGCTCCTGGTGACGGCTGAGCGTGATGCCGTCTACCAGGCGGCGCGCATCCGCGACCTCACCGAGCATCAGGTGGATCATGCCGCGCTGGCCGCGCGCCTCGTCGGCCACGTTGGCCATCACCTTCTCGAGGTTGATCTGCTCGAGCGTGGCGAGCGCCTTCTTGGGATCTTCCTGGAGCTCGAGCTGGGCCTTGGCGAACAGGGCCGCCGGGTCGTTCTTCTTGTACGTCGCTTCGAGCTGGCTGATCGCCGCCTTGCGATCTTCCGAAGACTCGACCTTGCTCAAGATGCTGGCGACGCCGCGCGCCTTCTTGGCCTGGCGCAAGGCGAACACGACCAGGCCCGCCGCGAGCAGCGTGATCACGGCCGGGATGCCGATCAGGATCGCCTTCGTGGTCTCCGAGATCACGATCGTGGCGATCAACCCGCACAGCATCCAGACCGCGAGCAGCGGGATGCCGAGGCGCAGCAGCAAGGAGCGGATCTGCTCCTTGCCCAGGGCGTCGGGAATGGCTTGCTTCTGAAGCCCCGCCGGCTTGTCGAGAGCGGGCTTGTCGACGCTCTCTTTCTGCTCGAGAGAGCGCTTGAGCTTGCGCGTTTCCTTCGCCACGGCACGCCTATAGCGCGCCCGGCTGGGCCGCTCAACCCGCAGAGGACGCGATACTGCGTCCGCCACCCGTCGGCGGAAGCAGGCTATCGGGCGGCGTGTCGGGCATGGCCTCGAAGCGGAAGTGCTGGAAGATGCTCTGCGCGAGCGACAGCGCCGGCACGGCCAAGAGCGCGCCCCAGAGCCCGAAGTAGTGCTCGCCGATCAACAGCGACATCACGACCAGCACCGGGTGGATCTTGGCGGCGACCCCGATGATCTTGGGATTCAACAGGTTGGCCTCGATCTGATGGATGCCGATGATCCAGAGCAGCACCCAGAGCGCGATCCAGAACCCCTGAGTGAGCCCGATCAACACGGCCGGCACGCTGCTCAAGATCGAGCCGAAGATCGGCACGATGCTCATCATGCCGGCCACGATCGCGAGGATCGGCCAGTATTTGAGCTCGAACATCCAGAAGCCGATCGCCGAGAGCACGCCGTTCACGCAGCAGATCATCAGCTGACCGCGCACCACCCCCGCCAGGCCCCGGTCGATCCGGAACAGCAGGCGGTCGAAGCCGATCCGGGCGCGCGGCGGCACGAGCGAACGGAAGAAATCCAGGATGCTCTCGCGGGTGTGCATCAGGTAGCCCGCGACCATCAGCGTCATGAACAGCAAGAAGATGCCGCGGGCCACGCCCTTCACCACCTCTTGACCGATCTTCACGAGCTGAAAAGCGTTGCGCTTGGCATAGCCCACGAACTCGTCGATGCCCTGGTTCATCAGCTCGACGACGTTCACTCCCGGTGAGTCTCGCTCGACCGCGGGGCCCACGCGCCAGTGACCCGGCCCGTGCTGCACGACGTCCACGCCGCCGCCGATCTCGATCTGCAACACGCCGTCCTGCTGGCGCACCTCGATCGCCGGCGCCGGCTCCGTGACGGGACCGCGATTGCGGTCGCGTCCCACGCGGCTGAACACGCTGTCGGCCCAGGCCTCGACCTTGGGCCCCCAGTTGGCCGCGAGGTCGTGGGTGAGCTCGGGCGCGTCGCGCATCAGCTTCACACCCTCGACATAGACCCGGGGAAAGATGCCGGCTGCGAGCACGTAGAGCGCGCCGCCCGTCACGGCGTAAACGAACAGGATCGCGACGGCGCGCGGCATGCGCAGCCGCTCGCAGCGGGCCACGAGCGGCGTCAGCACGTAGGCGACGATCGCGGCGACGATGAACGGCAGCAGCACCTCGGCCGCCCAGAACACGAGCAAAAGCGTGAGGGCGCCGCTGATCGACAGGAACACGATGCGCCGACGGCTCCACCCGCCGTATCGAACGGAGGGGGGATCGGACACGCTGCTCGGTGGGTTCACTGCCGCGGATCTTTAGCACTCCTGCCGCGCGGGATGCCCGAGTCGAGACCTACAAAATGCGCACGGCGGCAAGTCCTCGTCGGACCGCCGCCGTGCAACTCTGCGTAGCGCTAGCCGCTATTCGTCCGCATCGGGAGGCGGAGGCGCAACCGACGGGCTGCGCTTCATGCTCTCGAGCTTCTCCTTCAGCACGTCGCCGAGCGTCGCGCCCTTACCCTGCGATTCGCGGCGCATCACCATCAGCTGCTCGGCCTCCGGGCTCTCGCCGGGGTTTCGCATCGTGAGGGTGAGGCGACGGTCCATGCTGTCGACGTTCGAGACCTCGGCCTTGACCGTCTCACCGGGCGTCAGATGCACGCTCGGAGGGATTTCGTTCGAGAGGATCAGACCCTCGATGCCGTCCACGATCTTCACGAACGCGCCGAAGTCCGCCACGCTGATCACGGTGGCCGCTTCGACCACGGTGCCCGGCTTGTACGCGTCCATCGCGCCCGCCCACGGGTCGTCCCAGAGCTGCTTCACGCCCAGGCTGACCTTCTTCTCGTCGTGGTTGATGCTGAGGATGATGGCTTCGACGTCGTCGCCCTTGTTGTAGACGTCCGCGGGGTTGTTGATCTTGACCGTCCAGGACAGGTCGGTCTTGTGGACCATGCCGTCCACGCCTTCTTCGATACCGACGAACACGCCGTAGTCGGTGATCGAGCGGACCTTGCCGCCGATCTTGTCGCCCGGCTTGTACTTGTCGGTGAAGAGCGTCCACGGATCGGGCTCGAGCTGCTTCAAGCCGAGGCTGATGCGCTTGGACTTCGAGTCGACCTCGAGCACCTGGCACTCGAGCTCCTGACCCACCTCGAGCACCTTGGACGGGTGCTTGATCTTCTTGGTCCAGCTCATCTCGCTGACGTGGATCAGACCCTCGACGCCCGGCTCGAGCTCGACGAAGGCGCCGTAGTCGGTGAGGCTCATCACCTTGCCGCGGACGCGCTTGCCGAGCGGGTACGCCTCTTCGGCGTGGTTCCAGGGATCTTCCTGGGTCTGCTTGAGGCCGAGGCTGACGCGCTCGGTCTCGGCGTTGTACTTCAAGACCTTGACGGTGACTTCGTCGCCGACCTTGAAGACTTCACCCGGGTGCGTGACGCGGCCCCAGGACATGTCGGTGATGTGGAGCAGGCCGTCGATGCCGCCGAGATCGACGAACGCGCCGTACTCGGTGAGGTTCTTGATGGTGCCCGTGACGACCATGCCCTCTTCCAGGGTCTGGAGCGTCTTGGCCTTCATCTCGTCGCGCTCGCGTTCGAGCAGCGCGCGGCGAGAGAGCACGATGTTGCCGCGCTTCTTGTTGAACTTGATGACCTTGAACTCGTAGGTCTGGCCGATCAGCTTCTCGAGGTTCCTGATCGGGCGCAGATCCACCTGCGAGCCAGGCAGAAATGCTTTGACGCCGCCGCGGATGGTGACCGACAGGCCGCCCTTCACGCGCTGGCTGATGGTGCCTTCGATGATCTCGTCACGCTCGCACGCGCTCGAGATCTCGTCCCACACCTTCATCTTGTCGGCCTTCTCCTTGGACAAGGAGATCAGGCCGTCGTCGCTCTCGCGACTTTCGATGAACACGTCGACGCGATCGCCGGCCTTGACGGTGATGCCACCGTGAGCGTCGAGGAACTCCCCACGGGAGATCACCCCTTCGCTCTTGCCGCCGATGTCGACTACGACCGTGTCGCGCGTGACTTGCACGACGATGCCAGAGACGATTTCGCCTTCGCCTCCCAGATCAGTCGTCTCTTCGCTGGCCTCGAAGAGTGCTGCGAATCCGGATGCGTTGCCACGATTCGCCGTGGCGGTTTGAGTGTCAGTCATGAACGATTACGATGCCTCCAGTCCTTATTGGGCTAGTCTTCCGCTGTGGGACCCTAAAGCCCGCGCCGAGCTGCGCGGGCGCACCGGTCTCGCACGGAGACGCGCTCAGGTAGCGCACCCCCTCCGTCGAGTCAAACGTGAACCTGTGGGTCCGCGTGGACTCCCGTGGCGCTCGCGCCTGGGGCGCTTGCGCTAGCGGCTGCTTCGGAGGCCAGTGACCCGCTCGGCGAGGGTCTCGGCGGCGCTGTTGCTGAGACCGAGCTCGCTCGTCACGCTGCCGTTTTCATTGCGGATCACGGCATTTCTCGCGACGTCGGAAAGGACTGGATCCAGCGCGCCAACCTGCTCGAGCAAGCGGCGCAGGGCCGCTTCAGCGGCCGCAGGGGGCCCAGCTGATTCGGCAGAGAGCTGCACCAGGATCACCGACCCCGCGCGGTAGCTGCCCTCGAGGCTCGACAGCGGGGGCTGAAGCCAACGGCTGCTGACTTTCAGGCCCCCGGCTCCTTGACCGAGCGGCGCGGGGCCCGCAGACGGTGAAAGCACGCTACGCAGCCGCGGCTCCGAGGCCGCGAACAGTAGAGCGCCGTCGCTCGCCTGCGTGAAGAAGAGCCCGCTGCCCACGCCCCAGATGCCGCCGCGCTCGCTGACCTCTCGGCCCTCGCTGCGGAGCACTTCCGCCAGCGTAGCGGCAATCTCGCGGCGCGACAGCGGCCCGCCCAGCGCGATCAGCCAATCCTCCCGGCCGGCGCCCAGCGCGACCACCACTTCACGCACCTCGCCGCCGAGCTCGATCCCCGCCGCTTCCAGGCGCTCACGGCGATCGCTCGAGCCGAGGTCGGCGAGCGGGAACACCGAGCGCCGGAAGGGCTCGTAAAACATCACGTGCGTGAGGTCGAAGCGCGCCGCGAACGTCGCGTCCCTCGGCACGTGCCGCGCGGCCACCGGCTCGTAAGCGACGAAGCCCCGATACACCACCACCGCCGCCGCGAACCCGATCGCGAGCAGCACGACGAACGCCGCGGCGATCCAGCTGAACCGGATTCGTTTTCGGGAGCCTTCCGGCGCTTGGTCGTTCACGGCGGCGCGGACGGTAGCACGTCGCTCGGAGACGTCTCGGCGCCCGGGCCTGGACCACAGCCGTAGCCGGCCGCGCAGGCGGCCAGCGCTTTGACCCGCTCCACCGGCAGAGACAGCGTGAGCGTCACGCTCGAGCCAGCCGGCTGCACGCGCACCCGCTCGAGAAACTGAAAGCCCGAGCCAGCCAAGCGCGAGAGCACGGCCTCGATCGGCCCGGCGATCTCCGCGGCCCGCTCGGAGCTCGCATAGCGAAGCTCCACCACGAGCTCGAGGTCGTCCGCGCGCCGGTCGAGCGAGCACGAGAGCTGATCCGCGCCGTCGAACAACCGGCTCAGCGTGGGTGCTCGCGCCCGCAGTCGTTGCGACAAGGCCGGCACGCGCGCCGCGAGAGCCGCGATGCCCGTCTCGGGTGCGCGGAGCGGCGCCTGGCCCTCGCCCCGTTCGAGCGTCAGCTCGAGCGCGTCGATTTCCGCCGTGGAGCCGATCACCACGCGGTCGGGCTCGCGCAGGTAGATCACGGCGGGGGT
>JALYWZ010001011.1 GCA_030852505.1 Myxococcota bacterium
GCGTGCAGCTGCTGGTGAACGATGTCGCACTCGAGCTCGAGCCGGTTCGGAGCGGTCTCGGCGGCGCGTTTCAGGTACTTCACGGACTCCGCGTTCATGCCGAGCTTCAGGCACAACATGCCGAGGTTTCGGTTCACGCGCGGATCCTTGGGCCACACGAGCAGCAGCGAGTGGTACACCTCGAGCGCCTCGTTCAGGCGGTCCAGGCGCTGCAGCACCGTCGCGAGCAACAGATAAGCGTCCCAGTTGTCCGGCTTGAGCTTGACCGCGGCCGTAGCCCAGCCGAGCGCGGGCGTCGGATCGAACGAGGCCTGGTGCAGGTGCGCGAGCCGGAGCGCGATCTGTCCCTCGCCCGGCGTGATGCTGTGCGCCTTCTCCAGCACCTCGATCTCGCGGGTGCGGTCGCCGGTCTTGCGGTACTGTTCGGCGAGCGCGAGCAGCTGTGGAATGCCGTTTTCGAGCCCGAGCGCTTGCTGGTACGCCTTGTTCGCCGCGGCCTCGTCGCCGAGCTTGCTCTCGACCTCGCCGAGCTTGCGGAACAGGCTGGCGTCGTCGGTGATCTGCTGCGACGCGAAGCGCAGGTGCGTGCGCGCCTTGTCGGCGTCGCCGAGCTCGCTCTGCAACAAGCCCGCGATCCAGTGCAGCGAAGCGTTTTGCGGCTCGCGCTTGAGGAGGGGGTGTAGCTCCGCCCAAGCTTGTTTCCACTTGGACTCGTCGATCAGCGACTGGATCCGCTTGACCGCGGGGTGACGTCCGTCGCCCTTTTGCGCGGCGGCCTTGTCGCGAGAGCGGCTCAATTTTCGGGCAGTGCTCGGCATTCTGTTTCCAGGATTTTCTCTACGAAGGGTTTACGCTGCGTCCGTCAGGGATTTGGTGAGCCCGGACGCGAGCTCGGAGAGCGCCGGAGCGTCCTCGCAGTAGTCCACGCTGAAGTCGTCTGCGGTGGCTTCCTTCACGAGCCTTCCGATCAGGCGCAAGAGCGCAGGGCTCGCGTCGAGCGGCTCGCTCTCGAAGATCTTCGAGCACATCTCGCGGCGCGCCTCGGAGAGAGCGTCTGCGTGGAGCGCCTCGTGAAGCCGGGTCTCGAAGCTCTGGCTGGTGAAGCGGTGGCGAAACTCGACGTTCGGCACCAGGGACCAGTCCGGCTCGAAGCTCTGGTGCTCGCCCGGCTTCAGATCGAGCGACAACACCGGCTTCCCGGTCAGCAAGAAGTCGAACTGGATCGACGAATAGTCGGTGACGAGCGCGTCGAACGCGCGCATCAACGGGTACACGTCGACGCCGGGGTTCAGGATCTGCAGCCCGCCGATCTCGTGCGTGTCGCCGCCCGTGGCCTGATAGGTGGGGTGCGCCTTGACGAAGAAGGTGATGCCCTTTTGCTGCCCGAGCTGCGACAAGCGGACCAAGCACTCCTCGCTCGTGAGCCAGGTCGGGCGCTCGCGCTGCCAGGTCGGAACCACCAGCACCTTCTTCTGCGGTCCAGCGAGCAGCTTCTGCATGCTCGCCGGCAGCTCGCAGCCGATGAGCTCGTGCTGGGTCGCTTCGCGCAGGATCACCTCGTTGCGCGGGAAGCCGGCGCGAACCAGGGTCTTGCAGCCAAACACGCTGCGCCAGTACCCGTCGAAGGTCGCGGCGGTGGAGAGCACGTAGTCGGCGCGGGACGCAAACTCCCAGGCGCGGCGGTTGACGAGATCGCGAATGCTGATGTGCGGGATCAGCGTCAAGAGCAGGTGCTTCACCGAGACGCCGTGCCAGAGCTGGAGCTTCTTCGCGCCGTCGAGGCAGGCCGTGAGCGCGAACGAGCCCTTCAGGCTCTCGTTCGGGTTCACGCAGAACACGGCCACCGCCGCGTGCAAGAGCAGGTCGAGCGAGGCATCCATGTTCTTGCCGATCAGATGCACCGGCAGGCCCGCCTTCTTCAGGCTGGTTGCGAGCTCTGCGTCGACGGTGCACCACTCGACCTGGTAGTCGCGCTTCTCCGACACCGCCTTCAGGTACAAGTACTTGGTGTTGTCGGCGAAGGTGTTACGGCCAAAAAACAGCACCACCGGCCGCTTCTTGACCCGCTTCGAAATCGCGCTGAGCTGGCCGGCGACGATCTGTTCGTCGCTGAGCGCGACCTGTGCCTTCAGTAGCTCCTCGGCCTGAGGGTTCATGGCTGCTTCCCCCGGCTGTGTTGGGCCGCGATCTGCTTGAGCTGAGTGCTGGACACGCCCTCGGTCCGCGGCAGATAGACGACCTCGCACAGGCCCGCCAGCTCGTCGAAGCGGCCTTCCCAGTCGCCGCCCATCACGAACAGGTCGATCGAGTGCTTCTTGATGTCGTCC
>JALYWZ010000038.1 GCA_030852505.1 Myxococcota bacterium
GTGCGAGGGAGCGCGTGACGTGTTGCGCGCGCTCGACGGGCTCGGCGCGGTGCCGCTACCGCCCGAGCCGCCCGAGCCGGTCGAGCTGGGCATCCCGAGCCAGGAATCGTTCGATTTCGAGGCGGTTTCCGCGCGGCAGACCGAGCCCGACCCGCTGCTCGAGCTCGAGCTGCTGCGCGTGGTCGAGGCGGTCGCGGGAGGGGAAGCGGACCCGGATTCGCTGTGCCTCGCCCTCGAGCTTCCGGCCGCCCGGATTCAGAGGGCACTCTTGACACTCCGGCTGCGCGGCGTCTTAGTTCCGGGCCCCGGCGGGGGCTTCGTTCTTTCTAACTCGATGTAATACTTATAATTTGCCCCGCGGGCCGGGCCAAGCCCCTTGCGCTTCCGTCCGTTCAGGCCCATTCACACTGCCTTCTCACAACGGTGCAATGTCCAAGACCCTCGTCGTCGTCGAGTCGCCTGCCAAGGCAAAGACCATCAAGAAGTACCTGGGCTCGGGCTACGAGGTGCTCGCGAGTAAGGGCCACATCAAGGACCTGCCCAAACGCATGGGGATCGATGTCGAGAACGGCTTCAAGGAGTCGTACGAGGTCATCGAGGCCAAGGCCAAGGTGCTGCAGGACCTGAAGGCGGAGGCGAAGAAGGCCGACGTCGTCCTGCTGGCAACCGACCCCGATCGAGAAGGAGAGGCGATCGCCTGGCACATCGCCGAAGAGCTCGAGCGACCGAAGCTCGAGATGAAGCGGGTCGAGTTCGAGGAAATCACCAAAAAGGGCGTGGAACGCGGGCTGGACAACCCCCGCGCCCTCGACACGCACCTCTACGATGCGCAGCGCGCTCGCCGCGTGCTCGATCGCATCGTTGGCTACGACGTCTCGGCGCTGGTCTGGCAGAAGCTGGCCTTCGGCCTCTCCGCCGGCCGCGTGCAGTCGGTCGCCTTGCGGCTGATCGTCAACCGCGAGCGTGAGATCGAGGCGTTCATCCCCGAGGAATACTGGAACATCGGGGCCACGCTGAAGGGTAAGGCGCCCGAGCGCGTGCTCGCGCGGCTGAACAAGCTCGACGGTCAAAAGGCCGAGGTGAAGAACGGCGAGCAGGCCGCCGCGATCAAGGAAGACCTGGCTACGGCCACCTTCCGCGTCGCCAACGTGACGCAGCGCGAGCAGCGCCGTCAGGCGCCCGCGCCGTATACCACCAGCAAGCTCCAGCAAGACGCGACCAGCCACCTGCGCTTTTCTGCCAAGCGCACGATGAGCGTCGCCCAGCGCCTGTACGAGGGCATCGACCTCAAGAAGGATGGCGGTCTGGTCGGTCTCATCACTTACATGCGTACCGACTCGGTGCGCGTGAGCCAAGACGCGGTCACCGAGGCCCGCGCGCACATCGCGGCCAAATTCGGCGAAAACTTCGTGCCCGCCAAGCCGAACGTTTTCAAGTCGCGCAAAGACGCGCAAGAGGCGCACGAGGCGATCCGCCCGACCTCGCTCGAGCTCACGCCCGAGCTCGTCGCCAAGTACCTCACCGACGAGCAGTTCAAGCTCTACAAGCTGGTCTGGGATCGCTTCATCGCTTCGCAGATGACCCAGGCGGTCTACGACCAGACGGGCGTGGACATCGACGCGACGCCGACGCGCAAGAACAAGGCGCACCAGGTGATCCAGCTGCGTGCCAGCGGCAAGGTGCTGAAGTTCGCCGGCTGGCTCGAGCAGTACCATCGCGGCTCGAGCGAGACGCAGCGCGAGTTCGCCGGTGAAGACGAGACCGCGGGCGCCGACGCGCCCAAGGCCGAGGCGCAAGCCAAGGTCCCGGCCGAGGACGAAGAGGGGCTGCTCCCCGAGCTCAAGCAAGGCGAGGCACTCACGCTCGTGACCCCGCCCGGCGTGCTCGCCGAGCAAAAGTTCACCCAGCCGCCCCCGCGCTACAACGAAGGCTCGCTGGTGCGCGAGCTGGAAAAGCGCGGCATCGGCCGCCCCAGCACCTACGCCGAGATCATCAGCAAGGTGCAAGCGCGCGACTACGTCGAGCGCCTGCCCGGCGGCCAGATGAAGGCGACCGAGCTCGGCAAGCGCATCGTCGACGGCCTGGTCGGCACGCAGCTCGATTTCATGGACCCGAGCTTCACCGCCAAGATGGAGGAGGAGCTCGACGAGGTCGAACACGGCAAGCTGGATCGCACCGCCTTGCTCGGCCGCTTCTACAAGCGCTTCCGCGAGGTGCTCGAGACGGCGAAGAAGCAGCAACGCTGGACGCCCGAGCCCGAGCCCACCGAGTTCAAGTGCGAGGAGTGCGGCTCGCAGCTCAACAAGCGCTGGAGCAAGAACGGCTGGTTCCTCGGCTGCTCGGCGTACCCCAAGTGCAAGTACACGAAGGATCTCGGCAAGGACGGCGCGACGCCGGCGGTGGTGCGCGAGACCGACATCAAGTGCGACAAGTGCGCGCGCCCGATGGTGATCAAGACCGGGCGCTACGGCGAGTTCTTGTCCTGCAGCGGCTACCCCGAGTGCAAGAACGCCCGGCCCGTGCCGCTCGGCGTGCCCTGCCCGAAGTGCGGCGGTGATCTGGTCGAGGTGCGCTCGAAGAAGCGCGGCGGCCGCTCGTTCTACGGCTGCGTCACGTACCCGCAGTGCGATTTCAAGAGCTGGCAGAAGCCCGTCAACGAGCCCTGCCCGGATTGCGGCAACCCGTATCTCGTGATCGGCGGCGGCAAGAACCCGAAGCTCATGTGCCCGAAGGGCAAGGAGTGCGGCTACTCGCGCCCATTCGACGCCGAGGGCGGCGATCTGGACGCCGCGGCTCCGAACGGCGCCGACACGACGCAAGCGCGCGCCCGCGCCGAGCGCAGCGACGACGGGCTCGAAGCGCAACCCCCATTCTAGGCGGAGTCCAGCGTGGTCACGATCATCGGCGCAGGGCTGGCCGGTTGCGAGGCAGCGCTGACGCTCGCGTCGCGCGGCATCGAGGTCGAGCTCGTGGAGCAGAAGCCGCGCGAGCGGACGCCGGCGCAGACCAGCGACAACCTGTGCGAGCTCGTGTGCTCGAACTCGTTTCGCGGCGCCGCGCTGACCAACGCCGTCGGCTTGCTCAAAGAAGAGATGCGCCGGGCGGGCTCGTTCGTGATCGCCGTCGCCGACAAGGTGCGGGTGCCGGCGGGCGGTGCGCTGGCCGTCGATCGCGAGCTGTTTTCGGCTGCGATCACCGCGCTGGTCCGTGAAAATCCGCGCATCCGCGTGCGCGCCGAGCGCGTCGATCGCATCCCGGATTGCCGCCCGCTGGTGATCGCGACCGGGCCGCTCACGGGCGACGCGCTGGCTCGCGACATCGCCGCGCGCGTCGGCAGCGAAGCGCTCGCGTACTACGACGCGATCGCGCCGATCGTCAGCGCCGACTCGATCGACTGGGACAAGGTGTTCACGGCCTCGCGCTGGGACAAGGGTGAAGACGAAGCCGATCGCACGGCGTACGTGAACTGCCCCTTCGACGAGCCGGGCTACAAGGCCTTCGTCGAAGCCGTGCGCTCCGCGAAGAAGGTCGAGCCGAAGGCCTTCGAAGAGGTCCGCTATTTCGAGGGCTGTCTACCCGTCGAGGTGATGGCCGAGCGTGGCGAGATGACGCTCGCGTTCGGTCCGATGAAGCCCGTCGGCCTCACCGATCCGCGCACCGGGCGCTGGCCGTTCGCCGTCGTGCAGCTCCGGAAAGAAGACGAAGCGGGCACCGCCTACAACTTGGTCGGCTTCCAGTCGCGCATGACCTGGCCCGAGCAGGAGCGGATCTTCCGCAGCATTCCAGGCCTGGAAAACGCCGAATTTCTGCGGTTCGGCGCCGTGCACCGGAACACGTTTCTGAACGCGCCCAAGCTGCTCGACGAGACCCTGTGCTTGCGCGGCGACCCCGGCCTCTACTTCGCCGGTCAAATCACCGGCACCGAGGGTTACGTCGAGAGCGCAGCGGGCGGTCTTCTGATCGCGCAGATCCTCGAGGATCGGCTGAACGGCCGAGAGCCGTGCCTGCCGCCCGTAACCACGGCGCTCGGCGGGATCCTCACGCAGCTGCGGCGGAATCCCGACGACTACCAGCCGTCGAACATCACGTTCTCGCACTTGCCGCCGCTGGAAAATGCGCCGCGGCTGCGGAAACAGCCGCGCTACGAGGCCTTGGCCAAGCGGGCGCTCGCCGACCTCGACGGCTGGCTTAGCCGAACGGGCAGGCAGCCGAGCCACGCCGGAGCGGGACCAGGACCGAGCGACCTCGAAGAAGCTCCGGAAATTCCCGCCGAAACCGCGCTTTCATAAGCAGCCCGTTCGCGCGGGGTGCACTCCACCCCCATGGCGGAGGACACTAGGAGTGTTACTTTGCTGGATACACCCGTGCTCAACGCCGAATCGCTCGTCGATATCGTGCAGGCGTACCACCCGTCGGCAGACGGGGCGCTGATCAAGAAGGCCTACCTCTACTCGGAGTACGCCCACCGCTCGCAAATGCGGAAGAGCGGCGACCCGTACTTCGTGCATCCGGCCAGCGTCGCCGGAATCATCGCCGATTTGAGGCTCGACACCGCGAGCGTGTGCGCGGGCCTCTTGCACGACGTCCTCGAAGACAGCGGCGTCAGCCGTGACTCGATCGAGCACGAGTTCGGCAGCGAGATCGCCGGGATCGTCGACGGCGTCACCAAGCTCGGCAAGTTCAACTTCACGAGCCGCGAGGACCGCCAGGCCGAGAGCTTCCGCAAGATGGTCGTGGCGATGGCCCAGGACGTGCGCGTCCTCTTGGTCAAGCTCTGCGACCGGCTCGACAACATGCGCACGCTCGATCACATGAGCCCGGAGGCGCAGGAGCGGATCGCGCGCGAGACGATCGAGATCTACGCGCCGCTCGCGGGGCGCCTCGGCATGCAGCGGATCCGCGGCGAGCTCGAAGATCTGAGCTTCCGCTACCTGGAGCCCGAGGCGTTCCAGGAGCTGTCGCAGAAGCTGCACAAGACCAAGAAGGACCGCGAGCGCTACATCGAGAGCGTGTGCCGCACGATCATGGCGCGCCTCGCCGAGCAGGGTTACGCCGCCGAGGTCACCGGCCGCGCCAAGCACCTCTACTCGATCTTCCGCAAGATGAAGGAGCAGGGCTCGGAGTTCGAGCAGGTGCTCGACATCCTCGCGTTCCGGATCTGCGTCGAGACCTCGGCCGAGTGTTACTCGGCGCTCGGCGCCATGCACTCGCGCTGGACGCCGATCCCGGGGCGGTTCAAGGACTACATCGCGCTACCGAAGCCGAACATGTATCAGTCGCTGCACACCGCGCTGATCGGGCCCGGGCGGCAGCGGATCGAGGTCCAGATCCGCACCCACGAGATGCACCGCGTCGCGGAGCATGGCATCGCGGCGCACTGGAAATACAAGGAGCGCGGCTCGAGCGGCCTCGATCCGAAGGACGCCGAGAAGTTCGAGTGGCTGCGCGAGCTGGCCGAGTTCCAGGGCAACCTGAAGGACCCGGTCGAGTTCGTCGAGAGCGTGAAGATCGACCTGTTCCCCGACGAGGTCTACGTCTTCACCCCCAAGGGTCACGTGCACGTGTTGCCGCGCGGCGCGACGCCCGTGGACTTCGCTTACGCGATCCACTCGGAGGTCGGCTCGCACTGCGTGGGCGCGCGCGCCAACGGGCAAATCGTGCCGATCCGCTACAAGCTGAAGAGCGGCGACGTGATCGAGATCCTGACCTCGCCGACGCAGGAGCCGTCCAAGGATTGGCTCGATTTCTGCGTGACCACCCGCGCCCGCTCGCGGATCCGCACCATGCTGCGCGCCGAGCAGCGCCAGAAGAGCATCAACCTCGGCCGCGAGCTGCTCGAATCGGGCTTCCGCGAGGCCGGCATGAGCTACTCCAAGTTCTCGAAGAGCGAGACGGAGGTGCGCCGCGTCTTGAAGGAGCTGAACCACCCGCACTGGGACGAGGTGCTGCTTGAGGTCGGCTACGGCAAGATCTCGAGCGAGCAGATCGTGTCGGTGCTCAAAGCCGACGAGCACACCGAGGCCCCGCCCGTCTCGGAGCGCTTCCGCTCGAGCCGGATCGAGAAGCTGGTTCGCAAGGTCACCGGCCGCGACGCGAGCGGCATCAAGGTGAGCGGCATCGACGACGTGCTCGTGCGCTACGCCAAATGCTGTAACCCGCTGCCGGGCGACGCGATCATCGGCTTCATCACGCGCGGCCGCGGCGTGACCGTGCACCGCCGCGAGTGCCAGAAGGCCTTCGACACCGAGCCCGAGCGCCGGATCGACGTGCAGTGGGACGCGCGCGCCAAGATCAACCGCCCGGTGCAGCTGTGCGTCACGACCGCCAACAAGCCGGGCATCCTGGCGGTGGTCAGCCAGACGTTCAGCGCCCAGAGCATCAACATCAGCGAAGCCAACTGTCGCGCCGGCGACGACGGCCGCGCTCGCAACGTCTTCACCTTTCACTGCAACGACCTGAGCCAGCTGAAGAGCGTGATGAAGGCGCTGTCGAAGGTAAACGGCGTGGTCGAGGTGTCCCGCGTCTGATACGAGGTCTCCGTGACTTTGCTCGAACTCGAGAGCGTCGAGTGCCGCGGGACGCCGCGGGAGCTCGGCCGGGCCCACGGCGAGGCGTTGCGCAGCAGGATCCAGGCGTTCGTCGAACAGCGGCGGCGTGCCTTGTCTCAGTACTTCGCCGAACGCGATGAAGTGAGCCGCGTCGGCGAGTTCGAGGCCGCAGGAAGCGCCTGCCTCGAGGCCGCGCGCAGCTGGGACCCCGAGGGAACCGCGGAGCACGACGGCATCGCCGAGGGCGCGAACCTCGAGCCCTGGCTCCTGTACGCGTTCGCCAACATGACGGACGTGCGCGATGTCTTGCTCTTGCCGAGCGCCCCCGATCGCGAGGGTTGCACGAGCCTGCTCGTGCCGCGAAACCGCGCCGAGTCTCAGCGCTTGCTCGCCGCCCAGACCTGGGATCTGAACCCCGACGACCTCGACTTCGTCGTCGCTATCCATCGCCGCCCCGCCGAGGGCCCCGAGACCTGGTCCGTTACCTGCGCCGGAGCGCTCTCGCTCGTCGGCATGAACGCCGAGGGCATCGCGGTCGGGACCACCAACATCAAGACCCGCGCTTCGCGTCCGGGCGTCGGTTACCTGTCGATCCTGCACCGCGCGATCCGCGCCGCGACCCGCGCCGAGGCGCTCGGGGCGCTGCGCTCGGCGCCGCGCGCGGCAGCACACACCTACTGGGTGGCCGACGCGGCAGGTGCGCACGAGCTCGAGACCGATCCTTCGTTGATCGTCGAGCGCACGCTGGCGACGGAGGCGATCGTGCAGACGAACCACTGCCAGGCGCCGGAGCTCAAGAGCCGGGAAGGCGAGGCAGCGTCGTCGTCGAGCCAGCGCCGCCTGGCGCGCGCGCGGCAACTGCTTTCGGACACCGGCATCGATCGCGACGCGGTCCGACGCCTCTTCGAAGATCGCACGGACGGCGTCGACAGCATCAACCGCCGCCCCGAAGATGCACAGGGCACGACCACGAACGCGTGCGTGATCTGCATCCCCGAAAGCCGCGAGCTCTGGGCTTGCCGCGGGCCCGCAGATCGCGGCGAGTGGCGGCAGCTTTCGTTCGCAGGTTAGGGCCTGTCCCTGAATTCTGACCGTAAACGTGCCCGTGCCCGTACACGCTCGACCGTGCACGAAGTGCGCAACGGCGCTGGCTAGCGTGCCGATGGGAAGGCATGCTCGATCACGAACAGCTCGACGTATACCAAGTCGCACTCGAATTCCGTGATAGAGCGACTTCCTCGGGGTGGGAACTATCTGGCCGACCAACTCACGCGCGCCTCGACTTCGATCGTGCTGAACCTCGCCGAGGGCGCGGGCAAACACTCGAAGCCGGACAAGCGCCGTTTACTCGACGGCGCGCGGTTCGGCAACGGGAAGCGAGCCATCAAGCTGGCAAAGCGCGGCTGGTTCGCATCGTCTCTATGCTGATCGAGCTGGCTCAAAGCTGCGAGGCGTGAGGTTCAGATGCGCAGCCACAGCCACGCGCAACCGGTCGCGACCACCGCGGCGTAGTTGCGCAACGTCTTCTCATATCGCGTTGCGAATCGACGAGCCTGTTCGAGCAGACTGAACGTGCACTCCATTTCGTCTTTCGCTGGCCTCCTTGCCCGGCGCTCAGCACGCAAAAACTCTTCCACCTTGCTCCACTGTCGATCGTCCAGCGCGCGTCGAGTTATTTGGCTCGTCGCTGAAGCACGACTCGATCGTCAGGGAAAACTTTTCGCCTGCGTGTCTCGTGTACGGGCACGGGCACGTTTACGGTTTTCGAATTTGAGGACAGGCTCTAGAGGCTCTGATACGTGAGCCGGACGCGCGGAGGCGCCGCGGTCACCACGCCGCGAGCCGCGCGCGTGACGTTGCTGGTGAGCTCGAGCAGCGTGTCGGCGTCGAAGGCGCCTTCTACGAGCTCGGCGAGTCGATTCTTGTAGGTGCGCGCCGTGTTGGGCTGGATGTACACGGCGTAGCCACTGCGGAAGGTGGTGACTTTGCGCGCGGTGTGCCCGCGCGAGGCGAGGGCGGCGCGTACCAGGCCGCCGGGAGAGTCTGCCCAACGCTCGCCGTCCGGCAGGGTGAGGTGAAGGAACGGCACGACCAGGTTCTGCATCTTGCTCGCGCCCTGCACGGTCGCGAACGTGAGCTCGGCGAGCACACCGGAGCTGTAGAAGCGGACGCTCGGGAAGCGCGAGACCCAGAAGCCGTTGCTGCCCTCGTCGAGCTCGCCACCGGTGAGCTTCGCGAAGCCGACGAGCACGGCGCGCGCATTGGTCGACACTTGACGGATCCAGGTTTGCGCCTCGAGCGTCTGCAACAGCCCGTAGCCCACGGCGAGCAAGACCGCGAGGCCCAGGATCGACAAGAGCGCGATGGCGAAGATCGAACTCATGGCCCGATGTTTTACGGCTTTTCGGGGCGTTTGTATGTAGCGGGTCGCCTCGCGATCAGCGAGCGCGGCGCGCGCCGCTTCCCCGCTTCGCCCCGGCCTTGGCTGCGGGCGATTTGGACTTCTTTTTCGGTGCGTCCGCGTCCGCATCCGCGGTCGATCCCGCCGCACCGAACAGCGCCTTCGCCGCCTCGGCCGCGCGTTTGGCACGCTCCGTGTCGCCCTTCATTTCCATCAAAAATCGGCTGGGGATGCAGGGCTTCGGCTTGCCCCATTTCATGCGCGCTTTGGCGAAGGTCATGGTCAGGGTTTCCTGAGCGCGCGTGACGCCGACGTAGCAGAGCCGCCGCTCCTCGTCGGGCGAGTTGCCTTCGAGCACTGAACGTTGGTGCGGCAGTATGCCTTCCTCGACACCCACCATGTACACGTGGGGAAACTCGAGCCCCTTGGCGCTGTGCAGCGTCATCAGCGTGACGGCGTGGCGCTCGCGCTTGTCGTCGTCGTCCTTCTCGTCGCGATCGGACAGCGTCGCCTCTTCCAGAAAGCCGAGCAGGGAAGGCTCCTCCGTGCGCTGTTCGTAGAGCGCCGCGGAGTTGACGAGCTCTTCGATCGCGCTGTAGCGCGCCTCGGCCTCGCCAGCGCCCGTGTAGTTGCGCTCGATTTCGGCCTTGTAGTCGATCGTCGTCAAGAGCTCGCGCAAGAGGTCGGCGATCGGGACCTGGCCGAGCTTGGCGCGGAAGCGCTCGATCAGTTTCTGAAAACCGGCGATGCGCTCCGCCACGCCGTTCTGCAGCGGCAAACTGCCGGCGTCGGGTAACACGCTCCACAGCGGACGCCCCTGGGAGACCGCATAGTCGAGCACGTGCTGCACGCTCGTGGTGCCGATGCCGCGGGCCGGGGTGTTGATGATGCGGAGTAGCGACACCTCGTCGAGCGGATTGGCGAGCACACGCAGGTAGGCGAGCACGTCCTTGACCTCGCGACGGTCGTAGAACGACATCCCGCCGACCAGCACGTAGGGGATCTTTTCCCGGCGCAGCTCGAGCTCGAAGGCGCGCGGCTGCTCGTTGGTGCGGAACAAGATCGCGATGTCGCTCGGGTTCACGCGGCGCTCCGCGTCTCCCACGAGCAGCTGCTTGATCTCGCGGACCACGTGCTCGGCCTCGAGCGTCTCGTTCTCCATGCGCAGCATGCGCGGCTCGCTGCCGCCCTCGCGCGAGGGGCGCAGCACCTTCTTGTGCCGCTCGCTGTTGTGCAAAATCAGCTGGTTCGCGAGCTGCAGGATCGGCGCCCGCGAGCGGTAGTTCGACTCCAGGCGTACGACCTTGGCGTCGGGCCAGTGGCTCTGGAAGCTCAGGATGTGAGCGACCTCCGCGCCGCGCCAGCCGTAGATCGATTGGTCGTCGTCGCCGACGACGCACAGGTTCCGGTGCCCCTCCGCCAGCACCCGCACGATCTCGTACTGCAGGCGGTTCGTGTCCTGGTACTCGTCGATCAAAAGGTGGTCGAAGCGCGATGCCTCGGCGTAGCGCGCCTCGGCGTGCTCTTTGAACAGGCGGTTGGTCTGGAGCAAGAGGTCGTCGAAGTCCATCGCGCCTGCGGCCTTGAGCTGGGCCTGATAGTGGCCGAACGCGACGGCGGCGAGCTCCGCGCGGTTGCCCTCGGCGGTGGCCTGCGCTTGGTCGGGGGTGATGCCCTGGTTCTTCCAGCCTCCGATCATGCCGAGCAGCTCGCCGGGCCGGAGGTTCGAAGCACTGACGCGGATGGCACGGAGCGCGTTGCGCACGACGCTCTCCTGATCGCCGCGGTCGTAAATCGAGAACTCTTTCGGGTAGCCGAGGCGCTCGGCGTGGCGGCGCAGCACGCGCACACACAGCGAGTGAAAGGTCGATATTTCTGGCGGTTTCGTGCCCTTCTGGCGCCGGCCGAGCAGCTGCTGGGCGCGATCGCGCATCTCGCGCGCCGCCTTGTTGGTGAAGGTGACGGCGAGGATGCGGTGAGGGACGATGCCGCTCCGCACCAGCTGCGCGATGCGGTAGGTGATGACGCGGGTCTTGCCCGTGCCCGCGCCCGCGAGCACCAAGAGCGGTCCCGAAAGGGTTTCGACGGCGGCTTTCTGCGCCGGGTTGAGATCGGCCAAGGGAGCTTGCTTAGAAAGAGCGGCCGCTCGGGTCAAGGAGGGCGGTCAGGAGGGCGGTGCACCGGCGGCGGATCCGGGCTATGCCCCGCGCGTGACGGTTCTGGATCTTCACGTCGAGCGCCGCGGGAGCGGTCCCGCCCTGGTCTTGTCGCACGGCTTCGGCGGCAGCGCGCGCAACTTCCGCCCGCAATTTCGCGCGTTCTCGGATCGGCGCGAGGTGGTCGTGTACGACACGCGCGGCCACGCGCGGAGCCCCGCGCCGCTCGACGCGGCCGAGTACACGGAGGCCGAGCTCGTGGGTGACCTCTCGCGGCTGGTCGCGAGCGCGACCCCGCCCGTGGTGTTGGGCGGGCTCAGCTTGGGCGCGTACACGGCCCTCAAGGCGGCGCTCGCGAACCCTGGCTCGATCCGCGGCCTGGTCCTGGCTTCTTACCCCAGCACCGAGCCCGGGACGGCACGCGCAGAATGGGCGCGCGGTTTCGCGGACGCGATCGACCGCGAGGGACTCGATCGCGCCGGCGAGCAGTTCGTGTGGGGGCCGAATTCGCGGTTCGACCCGGAAGCGCGCGCGTTCATCCGACGCGGGCTGCTCGAGCACCCCGCGCACGCGCTGTCGGCGATCCTCCGTCACGTGCTGACGCAGGTCTCGGCGCCCGAAGCGCTCGCGCCCCAGCTGCGGACGCTCGAGGTTCCGGTGTTGGTGATCGTCGGCGGCGACGACACGCCCGCTCTCGAGCCATGCCGCCGTCTGGCGGAGCTCTTGCCGAACGCCGAGCTGTCGGTCGTCCCCGGCGCGGGCCACGTGGTGAACCTGGGCGCGCCGGGGGCGTTCAACGAGCTGCTCGGGAAATTCCTCGAGCGGGTCGGCTAGAACGGCTCAGCTACCGACTGCACTGCCGGCGACGGCGGCTCCAACCACCACGAAGTAGTAGATGGTGAAGGCGATCGCCGCGACGATCGTCAAGACGATGCCCACGATGGTGAGCGTCTTGCCGAGCTTGAGCTTGGATTCCGCGTCCTGCAGGTTGCCCTGGTCGGACGCTTGCATCGCGAGGAAGCACAAGATCGCGCCGGCAAGCGACAAGCAGTTGCCGCCGCAGAAGAAGAAGGTGACCGCCGAGACGATCAGCCAGGTGGTGGCCTGCTTCTTCAGATCTTGACCGGGGCCGCCCATCGGCGGGCCGCCGCCCGGCGGCTGCCAACCCGGAGGCGGTCCGCCGTAGCCACCCGGAGGTTGACCGTGTTGCGGCGGTCCACCGTAGCCACCGGGAGGCGGGCCGTAGCCGCCGCCTTGAGGTGGATAGCCACCGGGCGGTGCGCCGCCGGGTGGAGGACCGTATCCGCCGGGAGGAGGCCCGTAGCCACCGCCCTGTGTCTGGATTGATTGCAGCTCGCTCATGGGATGATGCTCACCTCGAATCCGCTCCGGGCCTGATCCCTACCGTCAGAAACCAGCGTAGAACGAAAACCCGTATGCGCGAAAGCTCCGTCGAACGTCCCGCGTGCGATCTTGTCGCTGAGCGGCCGTTGCAGTTCAGCGGGCCGGTCCTGTCGACGCGGCTCGGCCGGGGCCTTTGCTGGCTGCTGCTTGGCCTGGTTTTCGGCTGTAAAAAAGCGGGCGGCGAGTCATCTCAGCCTCGCCTCCATGGACCCGCCTTCGAGCGCGGCGACCGGGTGGTGGCGGAGCTGGTCGGCGGCGAGTTCTTCGAAGGGCGAGTGCTCGCAATTGCCGGAGAGCGACTGCGCATCGAACGGCTGCGCACGCGCGAGGCGTTCACGGCCGCGCCGGGCGACTTGTATCGGCTGCCGGCGCGGCTCGCGCCGAAAGAGGTTGGACGACTCGCGATCTGCGGCACGGCCAGCGAAGAGTGGATCGGTTGCAGGATCGCGCGGGTGTCCGAGACCGGTCTCGAGGTGACGACGCTCGACGATCGCACGCTGACTTTAGCGCCGAGCGCCGTGCTCGCGGCCTCGCAGGTGACGGAGCTCAACCTGAAGCAGCGCTTCGAACGGCGCGCAGCGCGCGCGCAATTTCTTTCCGAAGCCTTAGCTGCGGGCGAGCCCGCGCCGCCCTCGGGCTACCGTCCACAGCTTCAGGCCCGCGTGGTCGCGCCGAAGCAGGGGCAGTGGTGGAGCGCTGCGGTCCTCGGGCTCGACGACGAGGACGAGGAGGTGACGCTGCGCTTCCTCGGCGACGGGCTCGAGCAAACCCTGCCGAGGGCGTCGGTCGTCCCCGAATCCGGTGCGAACGCTGCGCCGACGCGCGGGGCGTTCGTGCTGGTCCGGCCGAGCTCGCCCGCGGACCCGTGGTGGCGCGCGCGCGTGGTCGCGACTGTCGATTCCGAAGCGCGGATCGTGGATGGTGACGGCGACGAGCGCAGCGTGGGGTTCCGAGATCTGCTGCCGCTCGGCGCGCGTTAGGCGCGATCTCAGCGGCTCGGGCTCGACATACGCGTCGCGACCAGGCCGACCCCCGCTCCCGACGCGACCCGCAGCTCGACGCGGGTTTTCAGGTTCTCTTTGACGCTCTCGGCGTCGAGCGCGCACACGCGAGTGCTCGTGGCGTGCGGCCCGCGGCCGAGCGCGATCTCTTTGCCGCTCGCGGCCGAGACCAGGCGGATCTCGGCGCCTGCCGCGCCCGGATCCAGGCCGAGCGCGACGTCGATGCAGCGTCCGAACGGCACCGTCAGCTCGAACGCCTGGATCGCCGCCTCCGAGAGCTCGAAGCGACGGACTAGCCCGATCTCGCTCGCGCGCTGCAGCGTTCCGCGCTCGATGCTCTGCGCGAGCAAGCGCCCCGCAGCGAGCGGCGCCTTCACGAGCTCCGAAGAGGTGCCGGGCTCGGGCCGCACCACGAGCGCGAACGGGCCGGGGCGGAGCGTGGCTTCGGCGTCGAAGCGCTTCGGGCC
>JALYWZ010000288.1 GCA_030852505.1 Myxococcota bacterium
TCCCGAAGTCCTCAAGCTCCAACACGTGGACGATCCCGACAGCCAGATCACGGTGGCTACGGACATCCACCACTGGGCAGTGACCGACGACGGCAGGTCCTGGCTGTGGATGGCCGGGACGAACGAGGGGCGGGTCGGCACCCTGCAGATCGCGCCGTTTCCCGGAGGCGCAGATCCCGTGGACCTGCTCGGCGGCGTGATCGACTACAAGCTCACGCGCAAGGGCTCGGTGGTCGCCGAAACCGAGCTGCACACCGCCGTCTCGATCGTCGATCCACGAGGCGCCCCCGGCGGGCAGGTGCTACTCGGCAACGAAATCGGCAAGATCTCGGCGCTGAGCGACGCAGGGCAGATCGCCTTCGCGAAGCAGCCAATCGGCGGTCAGTACACCGATTTCATCATCTCGAGCCTCGACGGAACGCGCTCCTGCGTGCTCGAGAAGACCGGCGGTGTCTCACTCAACGCGATCCACTTTGCGCCCGGAGCCGACGGCGTGCTGTGGGCCGCCCGAGCAGACACCGGAGCTTTCGATGCGTTCCACTCGCGGCTCGGTGACTGCAGCACCGAGCGGCTTTCGCTCGACATCGTCGTGATCGGCTGGGTCGGCAGCGGACACGCGGTCTTCATCGATGCCTACGATCCGGACACCGCGTCGGGGTCGTTGCGCTACCGCAAAGCGGGTCGCGACGGCACGCTCCACCCGGACCCACCCACGCTGATCGCCGAGCACGTCGATACCTACGCCACCTGGGGTGACGATTTCGTGCTGTACACGGTCAGCGGCCGGGGCGACGAGGACGGCATGTACGTGCGCACGTTCGGGCGTTAGCGCAGGCCCGCCTGGTCGCCTTCCACGCCGACACCGTGCCGGAACACGAGCTCACCACCGAACCAGCCCGTCAGCCCGAGCAGCGCCGCGCCCGCGAATTCGAGCGCGAGCACCGCCAAGCCCGGAGCACCGCTACCTGCCGGTCGCAACAACAGAGCCAGCAGAAATAAACTGAGCGTCGTTGCGGCGAGACCTGCGTGAATGAACGCCGTCCTTTGTCCGCGCGAGGCTCGCGGTAGCGCGAGGAGCTCGGGCACGCCGGTCAACGCTGCGAGCCCGCCTCCGACCAAGCCGGCGAGCTCGAAGTAGCGCGCGAGCAACCCGCCCTCCTCGAGCAGCCCCACCCAGGCCAACAGATCCCACAGCGGAACCAGCGCCAGGAGACCCAGCGGGAACACGATCAGCATCGGGTGCACGGGGTGCCCGAAGAGGCGCATCACAGCACCGCCGAAAGCAGCAGCAAGAACGCGCCGACCGCAACCAGTGCGTGCACGACGACCAGCCATTTCGGCAGCGCGATGTGGCGCAGGTGATGGAAGAACAGCCCGAGGCCGCCCGCCGCGGCCAGCACGAACAACACCAGCGCGACTTTCGGCCTGTCACCGGCGACGGAGCCCATCCCTGCGATCAGCGCGATCAGACCCGCGACCGCCAGTGCTCCATGGACGAGCGCGAGGAAAAGCGGCGGATAGGGGCGGCCGCTGAAGCGGAGCCCGGCCAACAGCAGGCCTCCCGCGGCTGCAGCTCCGAACAAAATCAGTGCGATGGTCATAGCGGCTCCTTCGGCGCGGAACGCGTCCGGCGCACGTAGGATCGAGTCGGAGCCGCCCGAAGGGTTCCCGATTGCGGTTCCGGAGCTCGATTACGGATCCGTGGCCGGCGCGCAGGCGTCGCTCCACTCGTCGCACTGCGGTTCGAGCCCAACCCGGGTTTCGGAAACGCACCCATCGGAGCGACGCCCGTCGTCCCAGTGGTACACGAGCTTCAGGGTCGTCTCGTCCCAGATGCTGACGCGACGAAACGGGGCCACAGCGGAGACGGAGCTTCGGAGCAGCCCACATCCGCGCTCCCAGGATTCGGGAAATCCTCCAGGCACGTTCGAACACACCGAAATCGGCCGCAGGTCGCAGGCGATCCGCGAGGAGGAGCCGATCCGACAGAGCTCCTCGACGCTCAGGATGCAGGTGCCACAGGCCGCACCCGTTGGATCGCCCACGCGGCACAGGTTTTCCGGGTGATCGGCGGAGAGGCAATCCTCGCCGTTGAGCGCGCAACCGAGCTCGCAGCTCTCGACCGGCAATCCCTCGGTGCAAATCGACAGGCCGGTCCCGGTGCACGGCATCCCGTAGTGCACCTCGTAGACGACACCGTCGCGGCACTTGCGCCAATCCGTGAAGCAATCCACGTGACAGGCCGGCCCGTTGCCGCCGTTCCCGCCGCCCCCGCCGTCCTCAGCGGGCTCGGGGCTCGGTGCGGCATCGTCGCTTGCGCATGCCAGTGAGAACACGAGCGGCGCCAGCACGACAGCGATCAGTTCCCTCATGCTGGACGGAGGAGCAAGCTGCGTGCCGCAGAAGATTTCGCGAGTTTGTGTCCAAAACCAACCGCTTTTGCCGGCGGGGCGCTGGCACAAACTGGCGCAGGCTCTCAGTGCGACAGGAACGCGTCGTACTCGGGGATGCTCGGCGCGTCGGCGCCCTCGGCCTCGAGCTCTTTCACGATCTGGAGCCCGAACAGCGCTTCCGAATAGCGGCGGGCCGTGTCGTCGAGCTCCACGCCGTACGTGCGGAAGCGGCCGGCCACCGGAAAGAACATGCAGTCCGCGATGCTGAAGTCTCCGAGCAAGAACGGCCCGCCCGAAGAATCGAGCGAGGCTTTCCAGATCTCGAACACGCGCGCGATATCCGCCCGAGTTTCGGGCTTCAGCGAGCGCAGCACCGTGCGGCCGCGCAGGTTCGAGGTGAGCTCGCTGCGCAAGGAAGCGAAGGCGGCGTGCATCTCGCACGAGATGGCTCGACCTCGGGCGCGGAGCTCGCGCGCCTCGGGCCAGAGCTTGGCCTCGGGGAAGAGCTCCGCGACGTATTCGCAGATCGCCAGCGACTCGTGCACGCTGAGCGAGCCGTCGATCAAGATCGGCACGTTGCCCGCGCCGGAAAACTGGAGGATGCGCTCCTTCCAGCCCGCCTCCGTCTTCAGCCGTACGTCGTGGCAGCGAAACTCCGCCCGCGCGTGCTTCAGCGCCAGCCAGGGGCGCATGGACCAAGACGAGTAGTTCAAATTGGCGATGACGAGACGCAGCATGCGACCCACTTTGCCTCGAACCGCGCCGCCGGTCATGGCTCGCGCAACCCCCGCGGTTTGCCGGGGCGCACCAGACTCGGCGTCCCGGGCTGGCACAGTCGTTCACCTGGATTTCCACGGTCTAAAACCCAACCTCACCCCACACGAATGCCGCCCCGAGCGCGCTCGGCGCCGAGCTCGGGGCGAGCTTTTCGCTGGCTCGCGGCTCTCTGCCCCGTGAGAGCGTTCACACCCCGGTTGATTCAGTTCGAGATCACCGCACCGCGGGCGGTGCGCGCGGGTCCTACACGGCTGAAGGGTCGAAAATGTCCCTCCCTGTGGCGCGTAGGGGCCGGTATGTTGAGAATTCGCGAGTGAGACGATGACGATCGAGCTCCTGATTCACGCCATCGTCCGGCAGACGACGATCCTGATCGCTCAGCTTGCGACCTCCGGCGGCGTTCGGGCGCCGTTGGCCCAAATCGCCAATCAGGTCTTCATCGATCTCGTGCGCGAGCTCGAGCGTCAGGGCGTGAGCCGCAAGGTCAGCGCGGACATGTTCGGGATGGGGCTCCGCACCTATCGCCGGAAAATTCAGCGCCTGACGGAGAGCTCGACGGAGCGCGGGCACTCGCTCTGGGAGGTGGTGCTGGAGTTCGTGCGCACGCGCGGGCTCGTGACGCGGCTCGAGATCCTGGCGCGGTTCCCCAACGACGACGAGGCGCAGATCCGCGCGGTGCTGCGCGACCTGTGCGACAGCCAGCTGCTGTTCTCTTCCGGGACGGGCTCCACCACGTCCTACCGCGCGGCCTCCGACAGCGAGCTCGCGACCCTGCGCCGGATTTCGGGCGGACAGGGCATGGAAGAGCTGCTGATCGCCCTCATGTACCGGGAGGGTCCGCTCTCCGCGAAAGAAATCGCCGACCGCGCGCAGGCCGACGTGACGCAGACCGAGGCCGCCATCGAGCGGCTCTCGGCCGCCGGCCGGGTGGAGCGGATCGAGGACGAGGACGCCGTTCGCTACCGCGCCAGCGCGCTGTTGATCCCGCTCGGCGCGCCCGTCGGCTGGGAAGCCGCGGTCTTCGACCACTTCAAGGCGCTGGTCACGACCGTGCTCGGCCGCCTCGACCAGAGCCGGCCGGCCGCGCTCGACGATCAGGTGGGTGGTAGCACCTACACCATCGATGTCTGGCCCGGCCACCCGCTCGACGAGGAAGTCCGGAGCAGCCTGAGCCGGCTTCGATCGACGCTGACCGACTTGCGCTCCCGCGTCACCGCGTACAACGATGGGCACGAGACCCCGGAAGCCCACACGCGCGCGGTGATTTACGTCGGCCAGTCATTGATCCAAGAAGGCAACGATCGTGGTGAGTAGGGCGCTGGTAGGCGCAATCCGATTCTTACTCGTAGCGTCCGCCCTGCTCGCTCCGCTGTCGTGCGAGAGCAGCGGCGAGCTCGAAGAGGCATCCGGCGGCGGCGAGACCCATTTCTTGAAGCGCTGCGACCCGAGCGCCGCCGCGTGCGGGACGGAGTTTGCGTGTCTGTGCGGCGTGTGCTCGCGCGCGTGCAGCGCTCAGACCACCTGCGGTGACCTGGCCACGGCGGAGTGCGTCGCCGAGTGCGGCGGGCGCTGCGACGTGACCTGCGAGCGGGACGCGGACTGCGCGGAGCTCTCCGCCGAGCACCGTTGCCAGCAGGGCGTGTGCCGCGCCGGGGAGCCGCGCTGCGCCGACGACGGCGTGGTCGCCAACGAGGTGCTGGTGATCGGCGACAGCTTCTTCGCGGCCAGCCACCAGATCACGGCGTACCTCGAGGACCAGGCGCGCAACGCGGGAGCGATCGGCGCGGGCGAGCGCTACCGAGACAACTCGCGGCTCGTGGGCAATGCGCTCGCGCTCACCGGCAACGGCATCGCGGACCAGTACACCTCAGCGCACGACGACGACGGCGACATCCGGGTCGTGATCATGAACGGCGGCGGAGCGGACGTACTGCTCGGCTCCTGCGAAGTGGCCGACGCCGAGTGCCCGTTGCTCGTCGATGCGGCCGAGGCCGCGGCCGGCCTGTTGTCTCGGATGGCCAGCGACGGCGTGGCCCAGGTGGTCTACGTCTACTATCCGGACCCTCAGCGGGAGGAAGTGCGGGAGCGGATCGATGCCCTCAGGCCCCTGATCCAGGACGCCTGCGAGACCAGCCCCGTGCCCTGCCAGTTCCTCGATCTGCGGCCGGTGTTCGACGGCCACTACGCCGAGTACATCGTCCAGGCCGACGGCCTGAACCCCACTGCCGAGGGTTCCCAGGCCACGGCAGCCGCGATCTGGGCGACGATGCAAGAGCTCTGCATCGCGCAGTGAGGCGCCCCGCGCCCGTGGCGTGGTATCTGAGCAGGCGTGACCGCGCGGCCGGCCCTGGACCACCGTTCGGCGAGGTGTGTCCTCGCCTCGCTGTTGGTGTGCGGCGCCGCAAGCTGCGCTTCCGGCTGTGAGCCGGACCTGGTCGTCGGCGACTGGGGTTGCCTCGACGTCGCGACCACTCTTCACGAGGGGCCGATCACCGTGCCGTGGTCGACCAGCTTCGAGACGGGCTTCTGCGACTACGCGCGCGTGCGCGGCTTCTGTTACGCCGGCGGCGAAGCCTCGTACACCCTCGTCAACTCGCCGGTCCACAGCGGCGACTGGGCGGTGGCGTTCACGGTCGACACGACGGACAGCAGCGCCCACGCCCGCTGTGTCATCGAAGGTCAGTTCCCGAGCACTGGCTCCTACAGCGCCTGGTACTTGATCCCGGACGCGCCGATCAACTCCGGCAACTGGAACCTCTTCTTCTTCCGGGGCGGCGATCTGACGATGGGCCACAACCTGTGGGACGTCTCGGTCGAGAGCACGGACGAGCTCGAGCCACGCCTCTATATCTACGATCAACTGGAGGACGGGCTCGGCATCCAGAAAGCCGAGGATCCGCCGCTGATCCCGATCGGCGACTGGTTCCGCATCGAGTTTTACTGGAAACGCGCCGACGACCGGACCGGTGAGGTGGCGCTGTACCAGGACGGCGAGCTGGTGTTCGAGTTCACCGGGCTCCGAACCGACGACACCAATTGGGCGCAATGGTACGTCGGCAACCTGGCTAACCGGCTGATGCCGCGTGTTTCTACGGTGTACGTGGATGACGTCGAGATCCGGGAAACTCGCTAGCGCGCTGGCGGTCGCCGCTGCCCTGAGCTCTACGGATGGCGCGTACGCCGCCGAGCCGCTGGCGCTCACCTGGCAGGCGCCGCGAGAGTGCCCGCAGCGAGCGGCGGTGCGC
>JALYWZ010001012.1 GCA_030852505.1 Myxococcota bacterium
GCGAAGCGCACCCCGGAGCCCGCGAACGGCCGCGCGCCGCGCACATCGACGAAGCCGGCCCCCGCGTCCCAGCCGGAAACCTCGGCCCACGACGCATCGGCGAGCGCCCGAGCCACACCGGCCACGCGCGCCGCGGTGGAGTCGTGCGACACCACGAACACGCCGTCGCGCGTCGGGTGCACGTCGAGCTCGATCACGTCGGCTCCGAGCTCGAGCGCGCGCTCGAAAGCAGGCAGCGTGTTCTCGGGACACTCCCGGCTCGCGCCGCGGTGCGCGTAGAGCAACGGCCCGCCGGTGCTGTGCCAAAAATGCATCGACTCCTTCATATCAGAGAGCGACATCGAGAACGGCCTGGCTTGCGGTGTTCGCTACACCCACCTACGATTCGCGAATGAGCGTGATCACGGCTCGTTTACTGGGGTTTGCTTCGATTGGAGCTCTGGCCGCGTTCTCTCTGCCGGCCTGCGGCGGTGACGACGGTGGCGGTGGCGCTGAACCGACGGCGACGGGCGGACGTGCCGGTACGGGAGGCAACGCGGGCACGGGTGGCAGTCCCAGCTCCGGCGGGAACACCGGCGAGCCCACGGTCAGCTTCCAGGCCCACATCGCGCCGATCTTCGCCGCGAAGTGCAACTATTGCCACCACGCTGGCGCCGCGATCGACGTCGATCTGACCGATCCGTTCGCTCCGGAGCACGGGCTCGTCGGGCGCCCCAACACCTGGGTTCCGAACGGCTCGAAGCAGACGCTGCTCGTCGACCCCGGCAACGTCGACAATAGCTTCCTGATCACGAAAGTGGTCGAAACGGATCTCGACGCGCACGTGGACGGAGCGCCGATGCCGCTCCAACAGCCCGCATTCAGCGACGCGGAGCTTGCCCTAGTCGAGCAATGGATCAGCGACGGCGCAAAGGATGACGCCTTCTTCGCGAGCAACGTCGCGCCGCTGTTCGGGACCGAGGTGACGCTGGGTGCGCGCTCGGGGCGCTGCACCTTTTGCCACTATCCCGGCACTCCGTTCGGCTTCAGCGTGCTCGACGTGTTCGACGCGGAGAGCGGAATGGTCGGGGCGGACAGCCGCTCTTCCGCGGGGAAGAAGATCGTCGCGCCCGGCGAGCCCGAGCAAAGCGCGCTGCTCACGCGTTTGCGGGGTGAGGGCGGGTTGCCGCGCATGCCACTCTCTCCAGCGCGCGTGACGGACGCCGAGGCCGCGCTGCTCCGAAGCTGGGTTGCCGAGGGCGCGCTCGACAACTGAAATTCCGGCTGGGGGCGAGTCCATTGCGAGCACAACCGCTCACTTTTTCGCGCACCCCTTCCAGATACGACTGAACAATCTAGTCACGCCCTCAACACGCCGAAACCAAACCCTCAGGCGATGGGGGCGGCGGCGATGAAATGCGCTACGCTTCCCGGCTGGGTAGTTGAAACGAATGGCTCAGAGCTTCAGTCCGCCGCGCCCGGCCGTGCACCAGCCATCGGAGCAGCCGATCCTGGTCGCGATCGAGGGTGGGCAGAGCCAGCCGGCGCACAGTGAGCGGCTGTCGGGGCTCGTTCACGAGCACCTCGACTTCGTGTGGCGCTCGCTGCGGCGCTTCGGAGTGCGCGAGGCCGACGTCGACGACGCGACCCAACGCGTGTTCCTGGTCGCGAACGAGAAGCTCGAGCGGATCGAAGACGGCCGCGAGAAGGCGTTTCTGATCGGGACTGCGGCGCGCGTGGCCGCGCACGTCCGCCGCGCGTACAAGCGGCGTGACGCCGCCGAGGTCCGGTTTTCGGCTGCCCCGCCGCCGTCGGTTCCAGACCCAGAAGAATTGACGCAGCGGCGGGAAGATCGCGAGCTACTCGACCGCGTGCTCGATCGCATGCCGGAGGAATTGCGCGCCGTGTTCGTCTTGTTCGAGCTAGAAGAGCTCTCGGTGGACGAGATCGCAAGGCTCTTGACCCTGCCGCGGGGCACGGCCGCGACGCGCCTGCGCCGCTCGCGCGAGGTCTTTCACGAGTCCGCCAAGGCCGTGGCTTCCGAGCTCGGGGGAGGTCGAAAGTGAGCGACATGGAGCGATTGCTCGATTCGGGTGCGGACGACTTCGAGCTCCGCATTTTGTCTGCCGGTCGGCTCGATCGGCCCACAGCCACCAGCCGCCGTCGGATCTTGACCGGCCTGGGCGTGGGCGGCGCGCTCGGCGCGACGCTGCTCGCCTCGACGATGAACGCGGGCGGCTGGTTCGGTAACTTGAGCCGTGCGCTCTTGCTGCGCTCGGCGATGGCCGCGACCGTCGGCGCCGCGGCGGTGATCGGCTACGTCCAGCTCACGCCGAGCG
>JALYWZ010000289.1 GCA_030852505.1 Myxococcota bacterium
GAGCGCGCCGAGCGCGCCGCCACCAGTGGTCGACGTCGCGGACACGCCCACGCCCGCTCCACCTCCCTCTGGAGCGCCCAGCGCCGTGGAGACCGTCGAGCCCCGGCCTGTGCCCAAAGCCAAGCCCTCGCGCCCAGCCGGGAAGAAGCCGACCGAAAAAGAGCCGCCGAAGCCCGCCGCCGCCGCGCCGCCCCCTCCGCCGAAGCCGGTGTCGGACCTCTACAGCGACCGCAAGTAACAAGCGACGGTCTCACTTCGAGCCGGTTCCTGCTCGCGTTCAATCTCGCTGGAGGGGCGCCTGCGCCAAACCACGCCGCAGGTCAGACAAATTTGTCGTCGCCGTTCGCCGACGCTTCACCCCGAGGGTTATCGCGGCGCTCGGAGCTCGAGAATCATCGGGTTTTCGGCGTTTGTTTTCGGCCGTGTGTCGGACGCGAGGCACGCGCTGCGACGCGCGTTCACGCCCGTGAAACGCAGCAAAACCGCGCACCTCTGCGCCGCAATTGGCCGGAGATACCTTCGATTCACGCTCGCTAAACCGATTCGAAACACGACGAGAGCGACGAATGTCGTCGTGACTGAACGAAAAGAGCTGCTCGTCGTCGGCAACGGCATGGTCGGCCACCACTTCCTGAACGAAGCGGCGGCTCGCGGCCTCACCTCCGAGTATCGCATCCGCGTGTTCGGAGAAGAGCCACGCCCGGCCTACGATCGCGTGAACCTCTCCAAGCTGTTCGACGGCAAGACCGAGAGCGACATCGCGCTCGGTAGCCGCGAGCACTACGAAACGCTCGGCGTGGAGCTCGAGCTCGACGAAACCGTCGTCTCGATGGACGCGAAGGCGCAAACCGTCACCACCAACCGCGGTCGCACGTTCGCGTACGACGCGCTGGTGCTGGCGACCGGGTCGCGGCCCTTCGTGCCCGACGTGCCGGGCAAGGATCTCCCGGGCTGCTTCGTGTACCGCACGATCGACGACCTCGATCAGATCCGCGGCCACGCCGCGAGCTGCAAGACCGGGATCGTGATCGGCGGCGGCTTGCTCGGGCTCGAGGCCGCGGGCGCGCTGGTCTCGCTAGGGCTCAAGGCGCACGTGGTCGAGTTCATGCCGCGCTTGATGCCGCTGCAGGTCGACGACGTGGGCGGCACGGTGCTGAAGGCGCGCATCGAGAGCATGGGCGTCGAGCTCCACCTCGGTAAGAAGACGGTCGAAGTGATGAAGAGCGGCGAGCGCGTGTGCGGTCTGCGCTTCGCCGACGGCGAGGAGCTCGAGGCCGACATCGTGGTGTTCTCGGCCGGTATCCGCGCACGCGACGAGCTCGCGCGGAGCTCGGGGCTCGCCGTCGGAGACCGCGGCGGCATCGCGGTCGACATGCAGTGCCGCACCAGCGCGCCGAACGTGTTCGCGATCGGCGAGTGCGCGGCGCTCGGCGGCAAGACCTACGGGCTCGTCGCCCCGGGCTACCGCATGGCCGAGGTCGCGGTGCGGACGCTGGCCGGCGAGAGCGCCGACTGCGGCTCCTTCGACCTCAGCACCAAGCTCAAGCTCCTGGGCGTGGACGTCGGCAGCTTCGGTGACGCGTTCGGCGCCGCCCCGGGGTCGAAGACGATCAGCCTCTACGACGGCGTCGCCCGGACCTACAAGAAGCTCGTCCTGAGCGAGGACCAGAAGCACCTGCTCGGCGGCATCCTGGTGGGCGACGCCTCGTCCTACAGCGAGCTGCTCACCTACGTTCAGAACCGGCTCGACGTCGGCGAGCACCCGGAGGCGCTGATCGCCCCGGCCGGCGGCGGCTCCGGCAAGCCCGCGCTCGGCATCGATCGCCTGCCCGACGCCGCCATTATCTGCTCCTGCAACAACGTGGACAAAGGCGCGATCTCTTGCGCCATCCGCGAGCAGAAGCTGACCAAGCTCGCGATGGTCAAGTCGTGCACCAAAGCCGGCACCACTTGCGGCTCCTGCGCCACGCTGGTCGGCGACATTTTGAAGAGCGAGCTGAAGCGGGCCGGCGTCGCCGTCACCAACCACATCTGCGAGCACTTCCCGCACTCGCGCCAGGAGCTCCACCACCTGGTCCGCGTCCGCAAGATCCAGTCCTTCGACCAGCTGATCGCCGAGCACGGCAAGGGCGAGGGCTGCGAGATCTGCAAGCCCGCCGTGGCCTCGATCCTGGCCTCGACCTGGAACGACTACATCTTGAAGGCCGAGCACGAGGGCCTGCAGGACACGAACGACCGTTTCCTCGCCAACATCCAGAAAGACGGCACCTACTCGGTGGTGCCGCGCGTGGCGGCCGGTGAAATCACCCCCGATCAGCTGATCGCGCTCGGCACGATCGCCAAGCGCCACGGCCTGTACACCAAGATCACCGGCGGCCAGCGCATCGACATGTTCGGCGCGCGGCTCGAGCAGCTGCCGGTGGTGTGGCGCGAGCTGATCGACGCCGGCTTCGAGTCGGGCCACGCCTATGGCAAGGCGCTCCGCACGGTGAAGTCGTGCGTGGGCAGCACCTGGTGTCGCTACGGCGTGCAGGACTCCGTCGGCTTGGCCTTACGTATCGAGAACCGATACAAGGGGCTGCGCAGCCCGCACAAGTTGAAGGGCGCCGTGTCCGGCTGCGCGCGCGAGTGTGCCGAGGCCCAGGGCAAGGACTTCGGCGTGATCGCGACGGAGAAGGGCTACAACCTCTACCTCTGCGGCAACGGCGGCATGAAGCCGCAGCACGCGCTGTTGTTCGCGTCCGACATCGACGAAGAGACGGTGATCCGTTACCTCGATCGCTTCCTCATGTTCTACGTGCGGACGGCCGACCGCCTGCAACGCACGGCTGCCTGGCTGAACAACCTCGAGGGAGGGCTCGACTACGTGAAGAGCGTGGTGATCGACGACTCGCTCGGGATCTGCGCCGAGCTCGAGGCCGAGATGGAGCACGTGGTCGACACTTACCAGTGCGAATGGAAGACCACCGTCGAAAGCCCGGAGCGGCTCAGCCGGTTCCAGCCGTTCGTGAACAGCAGCGAGCCGGACCCGAACGTGGTCTTCGTCCGCGAGCGCGGCCAGATCCGGCCCGCGCTGTGGGAGGAGAAGCGGGGCTTGGTGGAGGCCGGTCAGGTCCACCTGCCGGTGTTGCAACCGGCGCTTTCGGCGTGAACGAGGGGGAAGCAACCAGCATGTACGTATCCGATGACATCTCCGAAAAGCGCGATGAGCTCGAGGGCATGAAAGATCTAGAGCTGTCCGAAGGTCGCTGGGTCGAGGTCTGCCGGCTCTCGCGGATCACCCCCGGCACCGGCGCCGCAGCGCTGATCGACGGCGAACAGATCGCGGTCGTGCGCGCACGAAACGGCGAAGACGTGTTCGCGCTGTCCAATTTCGATCCGTTCAGCAAGGCGTTCGTGATCGCTCGCGGCATCGTCGGCGACCGTGAGGGCACGCCGAAGATCGCCTCGCCCATCTTCAAGCAGAGCTTCGATCTCAGAACCGGAGAGTGCCTGGACGATCCGTCGGTGCGCCTGCCGGTGTACCCGACCCGCGTCACGGACGGCCGCATCGAGATCCTGGTGCCTTCGAGGAGACGCGCCTCTTGAACCGTCCACTCGTCGTGCTCGGGGTGGACACCCTGGCGTTCACCGCGTGTTTTGCGCTGTGGATGCTGAACGGCGTGCTGGTCACGCACCTGGTCGAGGCCCAGATTTTCGCCTTCGATCAGCTGCAAGTCGGCTGGTTGATCGGCATCCCCGTGCTGACGGGCTCGCTGCTCCGCCTTCCGGTCGGCTTGCTCACCGATCGTTACGGCGGGCGGCGCGTGTTCACCTTGGTGCTCCTGGCCTCGGCGCTCGGCGCGTTCTTGCTCTCCCGAGCCTCCACCTTCTCGGGCTTCGTGATCGGCTCGCTCGCGTTCGGCCTCGCCGGCACGAGCTTTGCCGTCGGCATCGCGCACACCTCGGCCTGGTTCTCGAACGCGCGCAAGGGCACGGCGCTCGGCGTGTTCGGCGCCGGCAACGCCGGCTCGGCGCTCACCGCGGTGTTCGCACCCGGGCTCTTGCAGAGCTTCACCGAAAACGGCGCTAACCCCGAGGGCTGGCGGATGCTGCCGCTCGGCTTCGCGGCGCTGATGGCCGCGCTGGCCGCGGGCTTTTTCTTGGTGATCCCGAGCGATCCGCCGCGCAGGGTCGTGACGCGCTCGATCAAGGACGAGCTCGGGGTGCTGCGCTCGGTGCGGGTCTGGCGCTTCGGGCTGTACTACTTCTTGGTCTTCGGCTGCTTCGTGGCGCTCGCGCAGTGGCTCGTGCCCTACTACGTAAACGTGTTCGGGCTGCCGCTCGCGACCGCGGGCCTGCTCACGGCCGTGTTCAGCTTCCCGTCGGGCGTGGTGCGTGCGCTCGGCGGCTATCTGTCGGATCGCTACGGCGCGCGCCGCACCATGTACGGCGTGCTGCTCTCGACCCTGGTCGGCTGCTTCTTGCTCAGTGTCCCGAGCATGCAGATCACGACCCCGGGCGAAGGCGTCAACGCCCGCTTCGGCGGTCAGGTGAAGAGCGTGAGCGCCGCGGGGATCGTGGTCGGCGACTTCCGCTATCCGCTCAAGTCGGCCGCGGTCGCGCCGAGCGCGGAACAGACGCTCAGCATCGTCACCTCCCAGCAAGCGCTGGTTCGAGCGGGGAACGTCGTGAAGCGCAAGCAGCTCCTGGCTCGCGGCACGACGCACATCGCGTTCACGCCTTCGGTGTGGTCGTTCACGGCCCTGGTGTTCGCCGTCGGCATCGCGATGGGCATCGGCAAGGCGGCCGTCTACAAGCACATCCCCGACTACTTCCCGGATCAGGTCGGCGCAGTCGGCGGTCTGGTGGGCGTGATCGGCGGCCTCGGCGGCTTCGTCTGCCCGATCCTGTTCGGCTACTTGCTGAAAGAGACGGGGGTCTGGTCGAGCGCCTGGTTCTTCCTGTTCGTGCTTTCGACCACGTCTCTCGTCTGGATGCACTCGGTGGTGCGAAGCCTCGAGCGACGCAAGCTCGAGAGCATCGAGGCGACGAGCGATCCCGAGCGGGCCACGGCGCGCGTGTCGCTGCCAGAGCAGGGAGCGATCACCCCGTGAGCGCGAGCATTCCACATCCTTCACTCGTGCCCGCAGCGCCGAGCCCGCTCGAAAAGAAGCGCAAGCTGCCGCTGCTTCCCGTGGCGGCGCTGCTCGACGCACAGCAAAGCTTGACCGCCGTCGAGCGCTTCTCGCGCGTGCACGACGACGACGCGCTGCCGCGCCAGGCCAAGTACTACCGCGATCTCGTGCCGCTCGAGCGCCCGAAGCCCGGCCAGCAGTACGCGTTCGAGGTCGACCTCGACCGCTGCAGCGGATGCAAGGCCTGCGTCGCGGCCTGTCACTCGCTGAACGGCCTCGACGAAGCGGAAATGTTCCGCACCGTGGGGCTTCTGCACGGCGGCACTCCGCTCGCTCCGGCACAGCAAACCGTCACCACGTCGTGCCACCACTGCCTGGAGCCGGCCTGCATGCTGGGCTGCCCCGTGCAGGCATACGAAAAGGACCCCGTCACCGGCATCGTGAAGCACCTCGATGACCAGTGCATCGGCTGCCAGTACTGCACGCTGATGTGCCCGTACGACGCGCCCAAGTACAACAAGGACAAGGGCATCGTCCGCAAGTGCGACATGTGCAGCGACCGGCTCGCCCACGGCGAAGCGCCGGCCTGCGTGCAGGCTTGTCCGACCTCTGCCATCGCCATCCGCATCGTCGAGCAGGCGACGGTGGTCGAGACCGCCGAGGCCGGCGCGTTCCTGCCGGGTGCGCCGGCGCCCGAGCACACGCTGCCGACCACCGTCTACAAATCGAAGAAGGCCATGCCGGCCAACCTGTTGCCGGCGGATTTCTACGCCACGAGCCCCGAGCACGGCCATCCCCCGCTCGTGATCATGCTCACGGTCACGCAGTTCGCGATCGGCGCGTTCGGCCTGAGCGTGTTGGTCGACAGGCTCGCGGGTAGCCCGGTGGGCAACGAGCTGGCGCAGGCGCTCTCGGCGGTCGTGCTGGCCTTGCTCGCGCTCGGCGCCAGCATCTTCCACCTCGGGCGGCCGCTCGGCATGTGGCGCGCCTTCTTGGGCGTGAAGACCTCCTGGATGAGCCGCGAAATCTTGGCGCTCGGCTTGTTCGTGAAGCTCGCCGTGCTGTCTGCGGCGCTCTCGGCAGCGCCGCTCTTGCCGGAGTTTCCGGGCAAGGAGCTGATTGTCCCGTATGCCGACCACGTCCAGGTGGCAGCGGCGCTCGCGGGCGTGCTCGGCATCTTCTGCTCGGTGATGGTGTACGTCGCGACCGGGCGCGCCCAGTGGTCGGCGACGCCTACGGGCCTCAAATTCTTCGGAACCGCGCTGGTGCTCGGTTCCTCGAGCG
>JALYWZ010001013.1 GCA_030852505.1 Myxococcota bacterium
CGCGCTCGCGAAGTTCAAGGAGTACCTGAACGTGGATCCGAACGCGCCCGACCGCGAGAAGGTCAAGGCGCGGATCCAGGCCCTCGAAGCGCTGCTGCCCGGCGCTCCGGGTACTACGCCCGCGGGAGAGACCCCCTCCGGTGAAGCCCCGCCCGGCCCCGGGCCGTCAATCGCGGACGAGCCCGCGGCGATGAAGTCGCTGGTGGTGATCGAAACCGAGCCGGCCGGCGCGCCGTTGAAGCTTTACGCGCAGACCACCCCCGGGGTTCCCGCGTTTCGCTCGGGTGCAGCCAATCCGGGCTGGACCGAGGTTCACGCGGCGGTTTCGCCGACCGACGTGACGCTCGACGTCGGGCGCTACCACGTGGTGGTCGAGAAGTACCTCGACTTCAACGTGAGCGAGACGGACATCGACGTCTTGCCCGGCCACGTTCACCACTTCAAGGCGAACCTCTCGCAAGGCGCGTTCATGGCGTTCTTGCGCGTGGCGTCGAACGTGCGCGGCGCTTCCGTCT
The DNA here is from genome assembly GCA_030852505.1 of Myxococcota bacterium. Lineage (GTDB taxonomy): Bacteria > Myxococcota_A > Polyangia > Polyangiales > Polyangiaceae > PMG-095. The sequence continues at coordinate 516 of JALYWZ010001013.1, forward strand.
ATCTGGACGACCCCGGCAAGAAGAAGCCGGCCTGGGGGCTCTCGCCACACGGTGAGCTCGTGACGAGCGGCACGCACTCGGTGCTGATCGAAGCGCCGGGCTACGAGCCGCGAACCGTGTCGGTCGCGCTGAATCACGGTGAGCAAAAGGAGATCACGCTCGACCTCACGCGCGTGAATTTCGGCTACTTGCGCCTGCACTCGCCGCGCGCGCGCCAGATCGAGGTCACGGTCGACGGCCGCTCGAAAGGCTCGTGGCAGTCCGGTGAGGCGCCGCTCGCGATCAAGCTCGCGTCCGGTCCGCACAAGCTGGTCGTGAAGAGCGACGGCAGGAAGACCTTCGAGGGCACGGTCGAAGTGCCGCGCGGCCAGGTCCAGCCGGTCTCGGTGCGGATGATCCCGAAATACCCGCGCGGCGCGGCCTGGGCCGAGGCGATCATCGCCGGAGTCACGCTCGGCACCGGGATCTGGCTCGGTACCGAGTCGGACCGCATCTACGACGAGCTCGCGGCGGACCGGCGCGCGGGCGTGCTCACCTCGGACGACGATCGCACGACGAAGGGCAAATGGTTGGCGATCGGCGCGGACGCCGGCTTCGTGCTCACGGGCGCGCTGGCCGGGCTCGCCACCTACAACTTCCTCAAGGACCCGCTGCCGGAGTCCTCGATTCAACTGGAGCGGCGCACCGAGTTCGATCCGTCGTTGCCTCAGGCGTCGCGCGCCGGAGTGCGGCCGTTCGCGTCGCTGCCGCCTCGGCGGTCCGCCGCCGTGCACGGGTCGCGAGGTGTCGAATGATCGCGCGCTGGTTGGGCTTCGCCTCGGGCTCGCTGCTCTTCGGCTGTTCCTGGGGCCGCTTCGACGACGTCACCGCCGATGCGCCCGTCGTGATCTTGGACAAGCCGAGCGGGGTCGGCGCGGGCTTCGGGAGCGCAATGACGGCGCTCAGCCACGACGACCGCGGCTTGTTGCTGGTACACGGCACCCCCGGCCGCTCCCGGGCGGCGCTGTTCGACGTGGGCACGGGAACTTCCCCGCTGGAAGACGCCCTCAGCGACAACTTCTGCACGAACGAGACGGGCGGCTGTTTCCTCGGCTCGAGCAGCGCGCCGATTCCGCTGGGCGTCGGCCCGAGCGGCAAAGAGGTGCTGAACTGCTACGCGCTCGGTCTGGGCGAGAAGCTCGATAACCCGGCGGGCATCCTGATCGAGTGCGAGGACAAGACGGTCTTCACGATCGCCGTGACGCCGATGCTACGGAGCGAGATCGAGGAAGGCCTCGGGAACGCCTTGTCCGAGGTCGTCGCGCTCTCGTCGGACGAGCGCGAGGAGCCCGCCCTGGTAGCGGGCTTCGATACCTTTGCGACGGCGCTCTACTATCCGAAGATCGACGCCGGCTTCGTCGAGCTCGACGCGCCCCGACCCCGGGGACCCGGCTTCGGCCGCACCGTCAACGTGACGCGGGTCGCGGATCGGAACCTGGCAGTGGTCGGCGCTCCGGAGCAGGATTCGATCCACCTGTTCTCGGTGGAAGACGGCGACGCGCCGGTGCCGGCCTACCTGGGCTGCATTCGCGGGGGCGACGGGTTCGCCCGCACCCTCGCGTCCGGGCAGATCTTCGACGACGTGGCGGCGCCCGTGCTGGCAGTGGCGGATCTCGAACAAGTGCTGCTGTTCGACACCGCCGCGTTGCTCGCGCTCGATGCCGGTGCGGAGGCCGAGTGCGTGCCGCTCGAAAGCCTGCCTCGCGGCGTCGAGGTCACGCGCGTGAAATGCGGCGAGACCGGCGCCGTGCAGGGCTGCGG
>JALYWZ010001014.1 GCA_030852505.1 Myxococcota bacterium
CGTCGGGGTGTTCGTCGATCGCGGCCTCGAGCGGGTGCGCCGCGTGCTCGTCCCGTTCGTGGGCTCGTTGCACGACCGCGAGGCGGTGCGGCTTTCGCGGCGCATCCTCGGCAGCGCGAGCGACGTCGAGGTGACGCTGCTCCACGTGCGCACGCCGGAGCCGGGCACCGAGGCCGGCCAGCGCGACTCCGACGAGATCATCGACGAGCCCGACGGCGGCCGCGTCGTGGTTCGCGTCGTGCACGACCCGTCCCCCGTCGGCGCGGCCCTCGCCGAGATGCAGCGCGGATACGACCTGGTGGTGGTCGGCGCGAGCCGAGAGTGGGGCCTCGAGCAGCGACTACTCGGCGTGCAGCGCGAGCGGCTGATGCTCGAGTCCAAGGTGTCGCTGCTGGTGGTGCGCGGCCGGGCGAGCGCCGAGTCCGAAGCGCTCGAATTGTCGTCTTCGCCGTCGCTGGCCTGATTGCCGGTGCACGACGCGGGCCAATCGAGGGCTGCCAGGTTGATCAGCGCGCCGTCTTGCGCCGCTGCTTGCCGAGGATCGCCTGCAGCGCCGAGACCATGTTCGGCCCGACGCGGCGCAGCTGATCGTGGTGCAGCTCCGACAACCGCTCCAGCACTGCATCAGCCTCGGGTGTTAGGCTCAGCAACACCTCGCGGCGGTCTTCGGTGCTGCGCTCGCGTTCGAGCAGGCCCTTGTCTTCCAGCTTGTCGACCAGCGCCACGGTGGTGTGGTGCGCGACGCACAAGCGCTCGGCGACGGCGCGAATGGTCGGCCGCGTGTCGGTGGGTAGCCCGCGCACGGCGAGCAAGAGCTGGTGTTGCTGCGGCTCGATGCCGGCGCCGCGCGCCGCCTTCTCGCTGAACGCGAGGAACTTCCGGATCTCGAAGCGGAACGCCCCGAGGGCGCGGTAGTCACCGGGCTTCAGGCGCTTGCCGCGGGTGGGGGGCATGGATCTGGAAAGCTAACACTCTTCTCTGGCTCAGCGCACGAGAGCGCTGAGCGGCACGACGTCGGAATCCGGCGGATCGCTCCCGGAAACTGTGTGGTCACTCGGCTCAAGCGTGGTCAACCCGAGCCGCCGTGACAGCTCGACGTCGAGCAGGTGCGTCGGCCGCACGTTGGCGAGAGCCGCGAACAGGTTGCGGCGCACCAGCGGGTTCTTTGCGTCGAGCTCGTCCAAGAGCTGCTTCAGCTGCTTTCTCTGCAGGTTTTCCTGCGAGCCGCACAGATCGCAAGGGATGATCGGGAAAGCCTTGGCTCTGGCGAACTCTGCGAGCTCGGCTTCGCTCGCGTAGACCAGCGGGCGGATCACCACGTTGCGGCCGTCGTCGGAGAGCAGCTTCGGCGGCATGGCCTTGATCTGTCCCGAGTAGAACAGGTTCAGCATCAGTGTCTCGATCAGGTCATCGCGGTGGTGACCGAGCGCGATCTTGGTGGCGCCGAGCTCGCCAGCGAGCGTGTACAGGATGCCGCGACGGAGCCGCGAGCACAGCGAGCAGAACGTCTTGTTCTCGGGGATCTTCGCCTTGACGACCGAGTACGTGTCTTCCTCGACGATCCGGTACTCGTAGCCTTCGCGCTCGAAGTAGTCCGGCAAGCAGCGCTTCGGAAACCCCGGGTGGCCCTGGTCTACGTTGACCGCGGTAAGCGAAAACTCGAACGGCGCCCGGCGCTGGATCTCGCGGAGCAGGTACAAAAGAGCGTGCGAGTCCTTGCCGCCGCTCACCGCGACCATCACGCGATCACCGGGCTCGAGCAGCCCGAAGTCGCCGCTCGCGCGCGCGAGCCCGTCGAGCAGTCGTTTTTCGAGGCGGTCCATCGAGGCCGCGACTATGACACGGGACCACGAGCCGCCCAGTTGCCGGGACTTCGGGGCGGCCAGAGCCCGGAAATCGTGGTAGATCGGGCGCGTGCATTTCGCTCGGCTCGCGCAGGTCGGTTGTGTCGCGTTCGCGGCGGCGGGGGTCTACGGCTTCGTGGCCACCGCCAAAGACGGCGAGACGCGCCGGTCGTGCAGCGCCCTGTGCTCGCTGCGCCCCAATTACGCGGCGCAGAATCGGCTTGCGCCGGACTTCGAGCTGCCCGCGCTCGGCGGGGGCAAGCTGAAGCTCAGCGCGTACCGCGGCAAGACCGTGATCCTCAACTTCTGGACCAAGACCTGTCGGCCGTGTCTGGAAGAGATGCCGTCGATCGCCCAGCTCGCCAAGTCACTGCGTCAGTACCCCGACATCGTGTTGCTCACGGTGTCGACGGACGAGACGCTCGAGGACACGCGTGACACGATGCGCAGCGTGCTCGGGGCCGATC